>CAKZUK010000154.1 GCA_937921775.1 uncultured Saprospiraceae bacterium | reverse complement strand
TTTTGGCTGTAGCTTAAAAATTGGGAAAAGTGAGCTAAAAAGGCTCAGCGATTATACTATAAATTAATTAGGGCATAGCACTTAAGTAACGGGACCAAATTATTTAGATATTTCCGGTTTTTAAATAATTTCCTAAACGATTGACCGATAGGGAATTAGTGTGGGAATTTTTCAAAACCACTAAAAGGAAATATTTAAATAATTCCGTTAAACTACTTAAGCAGGTACTCTGTAACATAGATTTGCATTGCCTATGTATCCTAATTTAATTAGGATGGTTCCGAAATACCTTAGCAGCCAAAAAGGGAATCGTATAATTATCTCAACAAAATCAATAATAACTCAAACAATTTTAAATCTAACAAATGTCAAAAAGAGTAACCGTTTATTGCGCTTCTAGCGATAAGATAGATCCGAAGTATTTTGAGAGCACCATTGCTATTGCCAAAATTCTAACAGAAGCCAAGATCGGAGTTGTATTTGGTGGAGGGGACAAAGGGCTGATGGGACAACTCGCCACTACCGTTGTAGAAAACGGAGGAAAGGTCACTGGAATTATGCCGCACTTCATGCGAGAGGTTGAATGGCAACACAAGCAAGTTGAAGACTTTATTTTTGTAGAAGACATGTCGGAACGTAAAAAGCAACTCCTCGTAGATGTAGACGCACTAATCGCTCTACCAGGCGGCTGTGGTACACTTGAAGAACTACTTGAGGCAATTACGCTTAAGCGACTGGGAAAGTTCATCAAACCCATCATCATCTTCAATCAAGACGGATACTACGACCCTCTTGTTCAAATGCTGGAACGCTGTATAAAAGAAAAGTTTATGCGGCCAGAACATAGAGCCATTTGGAGCGTTATAACGGAACCCAATCAACTATTGAATGCAATTGAACAGGCTGCTGACTGGGATGAGTCAGCTATAAAATTTGCGGCAGTATAAGATAAGGACAGAAGAACAAAGGAGAAAAATTTCTCTCGAAGATAAGTTACTTATGCATCATAGCTTATAGTTCGAATCTTCTACCAACAGATTTGTCAAAGAACCTTAAAATTTAAGATCAGTTTGCTTTTTGAATGATTAATTTCAATTAAATTTAGGTTTCCAAGGGAATAAACGGCGGTTTAACCTGCAAATATAAACAAAATGAAAAATTTCACTGAAGAGTCGATGCCCTATATCAATAGGGATGTGAGCTGGTTAGCCTTTAACCACAGAGTGTTGCAAGAAGCGATTGACCCTGCGGTTCCACTATTTGATCGAATCAAGTTTTTAGCGATTTACTCCAGCAATCTGGATGAGTTCTTCAAGGTCCGTGTAGCCAATCTCCGTAATCTAGTTCGAGTTGGTAAAAAGACCAAGAAGAAACTAAACTTCGATCCAAAAAGGACACTTAAAAAAGTTTTGAAGATTGTCAATCAACAGCAGACAGATTTCAGTCGGATTTTTGAAGAAGAAATTTTACCCGAATTAGGTACCCACAAAATCAACTTGTTGTTATCCGCAGATCTCAACTCAGAGCAATCTGAATTTGTGGATGCTTATTTTCATAACAACCTCCTACCCTTTGTACAGCCCGTACTTTTAGTAAAGAAAAGGATTCGTCCTTTCCTCAACAATGGTGCACTTTACATGGCTTGTAACCTTAGGCAAAAGGAAGATGAAAATGGTGAAAGACAATACGCCTTAGTGAAAGTTCCTTCTGACCACCTACCTCGATTTATAAAGCTTCCTTCTAGCAGCAATAGTCATGATTTTATGATGCTGGATGATATTGTTAGACGAAGTGTTCATTATCTATTCCCAGGTTATATTGTTAAAGATACTTTTTCTATTAAGTTGACTCGAGATGCAGAGCTTTACATTGATGATGAGTTTTCAGGTGATCTTTTACAGAAAATCCGAAAGAGCCTTAACAATAGAAATATTGGCCCAGCAGCCCGTTTGGTTTACGATCGAGAAATGTCAGACGAGCTTTTAAATTTCCTAATGGAATGCTTTGATTTGGAAGAGATGGACCTTTTGCCAGAAGGCCGATATCACAATAATTCTGATTTTTTCAAATTCCCAGATTTTGAAATGAATCATTTGAAACAAGCGCCTTTACCGCCACTTCCTTATAAGTCGCTTGAACAATCAGATAACTTTTTTGAAAGTATTGCTCAACGAGATCACATTAACCATGTTCCATTTCAATCGTACGAATCAGTGGTTCGGTTTTTTGAAGAGGCTGCAACGAATCCGGATGTTACTCACATCAAAATCGTTCAATATCGCGTAGCTAAAAAGTCGCGGATCATGAAAGCTCTGATGGCGGCTTCACAAATGGGTAAACAGGTTTCTGTATTCATTGAAGTGAAAGCAAGATTTGACGAAGAGAATAATTTGGATTGGGGTGAAAAATTGGCAAAGGCTGGTGTAACCGTTCACTACTCTTTCCCTGGCTTGAAGGTACACTCAAAAATTGCTCTAGTTACAAAAGTCGAAAAGAACCAACCCAAACTTTACGCTTATCTCAGCACCGGTAACTTTCATGAAGATACTGCTCGTGTCTATAGCGACCTTGGTTTGTTTACTGCTGACAAAAAATTGACGAATGAAATCGCCCGCGTTTTTTCTTTTCTAGAAACGGTAAAAGTTCCGGGACAGAATTTTAAGCACTTACTAGTTGGTCAGTTCAACTTACGAGAAAAGCTAGTTGATTTCATCGATAAAGAGATTAAAAACGCCAAAGCTGGTAAGGCTGCTAAGATTATTCTCAAAATGAATAGCTTACAGGATCACAAAATGATCCTGAAACTTTACGAAGCCAGCACTGCCGGTGTCAAAATACAGCTCATGATAAGAGGAATTTGTTGCTTGATTCCTGGTATTAAGAAGGTCTCTGAGAATATTGAAGTGCGAAGTATTGTAGACCGATATTTGGAGCATTCCCGTATTTTCATTTTTCACAATAATGGCAATGAAAAGATCTACCTTTCATCTGCCGACTGGATGGTACGTAATCTAAGTTATCGAATTGAGGTGGCCTTTCCTCTTTATGATGAAGCTATCCGTAAAGAAGTTTTGGATTTCATCGACATCCAACTCAAGGATAATGTCAAAGCCCGATTACTTGATCGCAAGCAACTGAATGAATATTACAAAAATGGCTCTGACATTGCTACTTCTGCCCAGTTGGAGACTTACTTTTATTTGAAGCGGAAGGAGTAATCCCTTAGGGATGGGACCTGTCAGGCTGACGCTTTTCGCCAGACGGGCAGATCCCATCCCCGCTCACACAAAAATCAACGCTTACGAATAGCCAGTTTCATTCGGTCATAATCCAACACTTCTAAATAAAAAGCCTTGAAGGCATCATACTCTTCATATTCGACCAAACTGGTTTTGAAAATCATGTCTCGTTTAATGCGAAGTCCTGTATTCATTTGCTCAAATCGCAAGTTATAACTACCGTATTTATTGTCAATCTTTATGTCTTTTGGCATTTCCATCAGTTGAAAGTCTGAAGGAATTTCTAGCTCAATTTCTTGAAATGCAGGTGTCAACTCAAAGAGGTATGAAAGATCAAGATTATTGTAACGCTCTTCAGCAAAAAGTGCTGGCCGCGTAGTGATTCCTTTCATAACTGGTATCTGAATGATGTAGAAATCACTCACTTTCTCTACATGATTAAAGGCCTTCATCTTGAGTGAACCTTTCAATGGAATGGTAATGTCGTCCAGATTTTCGAAAGAGAAGTCAGTCAGCGTCAGATGATCAAAAGCACCTTCTCCAAAGTATTCTTTTAAATATTTTTTACGATCGACTTCGGTGGTAACCCGGTTAAGTTGCTCACGAAGTGTTCCTCCTAACACACCGCTTCCTTCGTAAGAAACCGTCATGTCAAGACTACGATTTGGGTTTACTTTTCCTTTCATTTTGATGTCAAATCGACTTTGATTTTGGTCCAAACCATGATCTGGCAAACGGAATACATTCGTCTCACCTTCCTTGACTAATAGCGCCCATGAGTTAGCATCAAACTGCGGCAACACATAATGTGGATAATAGTCGGTTGTCATATCCAAATAGCGCATAATACCATCTCCCAATACGTAACCAACGATCACGTGATTAAAAGCTGCAATGGAAGCCATCGGTTCTTCATTTGTAAAATTACCTCCGCGCACCAACACATAATGCGATTCAATTCCAACTTCTCGCAACATCGCAATCATCAAAGATGCTACATCTTTACAATCTCCAATCTGATCAGAAATAGTCGCCGATGGCTTTTTGGGAATGTAATTCGAATTCAAAAATGAAACGTGCGAATAGGTGATCTCCTTTGTGAGGTGATTGTAAATGGCAGTCACTTTATCCTTATCGCTCATTTGATCATTGACAACCGTTTGCAACTCATCCATGATTTCGTAATTGGTTTCCAATCGACGATAGGTTTTACGCAAGTACCATTTGACCACTTCTGACCAGTCTTCTTGGGTGCTATACATAAACCAAGAGTAAGAATCCAGATTATCTTTAACAGCCTCTTCCTTCTTCATTTTTTTGACCTCATTGAAGTTCCATTCGTAAACGGTATAGTCTTTAACTTCACGTATTTCTGGAGTACAAGCCACTCGATAACACTGATACTTAAAGGGTTTTTCTTTGGGAATAATGTATTCTACTCTTGATTTGTAAAGTGGCGCATCAAAGGAAACAGAAGCAATATGATACATCTCACCAGGTATTTCTCTAGTCATGTCTCCTTTTGAATTTCCTTCAATTTGAATGATGTCACCTGCTTCCAAATTTTTGAAGACGACATAGCCATAGTTTCTTGATGGACTCGTAATCTTCCCATCTTTTTTGATCACCTTGGCGGTAGAAATTTCACCCATGAAACTGAAGTTAGCCTCCGTCCAATATTTAGCTCCAGCTTCATTCTGAATCTTAATTAAGATTTTTTGATTGTAATCCAAAACGTTATCTCTATCCAAGCCTCCTTCAACGGTATACAGTAAAATGACGGACTCCTCGTCAGTATACTTATCTTTCCAACCATCATCAGCCAATGCCTCTTCAAAAGAAATAGATTGGAAATATTCTTTCAGCGATTCTTTGTTTTCGATCTTTTCGATTTTATCGTCTAGCCCTGCTCCTCCGTAACTATTCTGACCTTTATTCAATGTTTTAGCCTTTTCGTAATATTCCTTGGCTTTTTGCTTTTTCTCTTTTTCAAAATAGATATCTCCTATCGTTTCGTAAGAAGCAGCTGAGTAAGGATTAATTTCCAAGACTTTATTGAGTTCAATCAAAGCAGCATCTTCCTTGTCTTTTTCAAAAAGGAATTTCGCCTTTTGAGTTCGATACCAAGTATAGTATGGATAGCGTTTGATCAACTCATCGTACATTTTGATCACACCATCTGTTTTTTCAATTTGTTTGTAATGATCAATCACTGTAAAGTAATCGCTCGGTTTGAATTTTTTCTTCATTCGCTTCAAAGCTTTTTTAGCTTCTTTCTCTCGCTCCTTATCTGTCTGTGGTTTATAAGAAGATGGCTTATAACTATCATCCTCTAAGTATGGATCTAATCGCTTCTTATATTTTTTATCTGGGAACTTTGCCAGAAAATCTTTGATAAATTGTTTTTTTTCTGTGTTCATTCCTTTTTTAGAAAAATGATCCAGATAGGAATTAATAACACCCCAGTTTGTTGGTGACACATGGAGCAACTTGTCCAGTGTAGCCAAGTATTCTTCTTCATTTTTCTCAACATCAATTTCACTAAGTCTTGTGCGCATTAGTGCAAATATTGGTGTTTTTCCTTCCTCCATTTCGCTGATAAGCTCCTCAGCTTTCTCTCCTTTATTATTTCTAGCATAAAATTTTGCCATCAAATATTTGAAAAATAACTCATCCGGATGCGCCTCCAACAACTTAGAAAAGTAGGCTTCACCAAGTTCATTATTACCGTATAATAAATAAGCCTTCGCCAACAAGAAGTAGTTGCTTGCTTTTTTAGGATTTGCATCAATTACTTTTTTAAAATGATCTATCAGCCACAAACGCTTCACTTCCGGCTCATAAGAAATGGAGCTATACTCTCCTGTAAATGAAGAACTTATATCCTTGTAAAGTTTTCCTTTGTCATCTGTCATCCTCAAAGCAAACATAGGCTGCATGAAGTAGCCCCTATAGCCTCCACCTTCAGAATAACTATCATAATAGGACCGATAACCTCCGTCACCATTGTCTTCCTGATCGTTATAGTTCAAGGAGATTTTACTGTCAGATCCTCCTTCTGAATAAGGTGCCATTTTAACTAAGAGACGATGTATACCTTTGGAAATATCCAAGCTTATCGTTTCATGATCCCAGTTGTAAGCGATATTTGTCTTTTCTTCAAAAACTAAATTTCCGTCTAGCCATATTTTTACTGGAGCGGAGCGTGCCATTCTGATCTCCAGTTCTCGATTGCTTGGAAAATCAAGGAAAGTGTTTGCATAATAAGCGCCTTCAGAAGCAGAGGGTAAGACCGATTGAAAGTCAACTACACCATTGGGATCACGAAGGATACGCTTGTTCCATTTGAGATCCATTTTGTATTCGTTTTGGTAAACCTTATCGACTCGAAAAGGCTCAGTTTCGATTTTCTCTTCTTCAAGAAAGCCGCTACCTGCAACATTAGGAAATGGACCAATAACTGACCATTCATAATCACCAATCACTTCCCGAAAAGCTTTCTCACTATCTTTGAAGCGTTTTTCACCAAAGAGGGAATCAGCCAGTTCAAACTGCGCAGAAATTTTTAACGCTTCTGGAATGTTATATCCCAATATTTTTTCGGGACGAGCTTCATACATGTGTCCGAAGAGTGCCATGTAGGCTTCATCCTGATCAGATTCAATTAGATCAGTTGTATATTTTTTATAATTCGCATAATCTTGAATGGTTTCAGCAATAAAGATCAATCCACAGAGCGCATCGGCATCTGTGGAATTGGCTTTTAGCTGATTTTTAAAGACTTTTTCGGCAGCGATGAAATCATTTTGCTCAATCATTTGCCAGCCATTCTGGTCTAACTGAGCTGCTAAAGAGGAGCTTAGTAGCAGTAGAAAGGTCAGAATAAAGCTTGTAAGTAAAAAATTAAAATTGAGATACTGCGTTTGAGCTTTGTCTATACACATAGTTTTAGTTATTTTTTAGTATTTTTGTCCCATCATAAGAGCCCATTTCTGTCGACTTTTCCCCTCTTAAATTACAGACAAAGAAAAAATGAGAAATCTAAAGTGAGCATTTTGTTTATTGAAAACAAAAAAATCACAGTAGATGTTTGATTTGCACACAAATTAAGCGCTATCGCACGTAATATGGTGTGGTTATTGGTATTTGTTAAATTAACAATATATTAAACACCAATAAACTGCAAACTTAATGCGTAAAAGAACGTAATAAGTACTTGGTCTAGGATATAAATGGCAAAAGAATTTGAGTATGAAATAGACCTCCATTTTATCCATCCTTGCAATTTCCGTTTATTGCAGATCAAGGTATTTTGCTAAAAGCATTGAAATAGAGTCAATTATAACACTAAACCTTGGCAAAAGTATCGTATCATCTCTTGAAATTATCAGCTTTTTGTCTTATTTTTGTGGAAGATTCCAATTCTGGAATAAAAAAGGGAAATCCTTCTAAACGAGTTCGTCCTCCACAATTTTACAATAGCCGGTAACTTTACATTATTTATTGATGCTTTGCCAGTAACAAAAGCTTAAGTACAACCTATGGACTTACAGTATTTTTTAAACGTACTATGGAGAAGAAAGTGGCTAATTTTAGCCACCACATTGCTAGCCGCTGCCCTCGCCTATTATTTTGTAGGACGGCAGGATGATTCATTTGAAGCAGAAGCTAGTTTCTCCACCGGAATAATGGGTGGTGCCGTTGGAACTATCGACGCCGCCAAAGCCAATCCTTATATTCAGGATTTTCAAATCAAGATGCACTTCGACAACTTGATCTCTTCACTCAATTCTCGTAGGAACATCAACTTCCTTATCTATAAATTGCTTTTGCATGATATGGGTGAAGCAGAAAATCCTTTCCGTCAAATGGAAGATATGGACCTGTCTGAAATGGACTTTGACCTTTCTCAAAGTGAAATTCAGGAAGTACTGTCGGTCATTGAAGGAAAGTCTGATTCCCTAGATTTCAGTTTTCAGAATGACCCTGAAATGCAAAAAGCCTTTTCGGATATGGCTGAAGCACTTGGCTATGACTATAAAAACATGCTTCGTTACAATCTAACCGTAGAACGTGCTGGAGATTCTGATAATATAAAGGTTCGATTTGAATCTGAGAATCCTGAGCTATGCGCCTATGCAGTTAACACCTTTTGTGATGAGTCGATGCGATTTAATAGATTTTTGGAAAAGGATACCGAGGCTCGTAGTCTTGATGTGACTACTACAGAGGCACGAAAGAAAAAGCGTGAGTTAGACAACCTCAATTCTCAGATGGAGACTCTCATGAGTAATTCCAATATTGTTAATGCAGATGGTAACGCAGAGTCTTTGATCGCTCAACGTAAAAAGTTACTACTTGACAAAGAGGAATTTTCTAATAGAGGATTTGCATTGAAACAAAATATCGCTCAACTGGAAAGAGACATTAGAGGTATTCAAAAAAAATCTGATTATAGGTTAGAAGATAAGCAAAACATAAACCAATCAATTGTCAATTTGAAAGAATTGATAAACAAAACAGAGGTAGCTTATCTAGAAGCAGAAGAAGGTCCAGCTAAAGAAAAACTGGGAAAATCCTTAGCTCTTTACAAGCTCAATTTAGAACGCAAAATGGAAGAGCATGCTGAAGAGTATGTTGATGAAAGAATCTCTATCGACAGTAAAAACATTGAAGAAGAGCTATACAGAGAGAAAACTCAAAAGCAACTAGAACTAACTGAGACAAACGAACGTGTCAAAAGTATTGATCTAGCCTTACAGAACTTAAAAATAGAAACAAAGGTCTTTGTTGGGGATGATGCAAAAATCAAAAAATTGCAAACTGACATTGAAATTGCTAAGAAAGAATACGAAGCATTACTAAGAGCAGCTAGTGGTTCTAAAAGAGCGTACGACTCTCCGTTTTTCCCAATCAAAATATTAGAATACGCACAGGTTCCTGAAAAAGCAATGCCAAAGAACAAAGCAATCATTACTGCTTTCTCTGGTATCGTTGGTGGTGTTATGTCTACCATTGCTATTTTGTTGATGGCCTTTTTTGACAATAGTCTTAATTCCCCAAACAAATTTCAGCAACAAGCAGACGTGGCATTAATGGGTTCTGTGAATAAGATCAAAACTAAAAATTTGAACTTGCAGACACTCTTTAGCAGCAACGGAAATGTCAAAACGCTTGATGTTTTTAAAGAGTCGGTCAGGAATCTGAGGTTTGCGATTGAGTCTACCAACTCCAAGCGTTTCTTATTCACCAGTACACAAAAAGGAGAAGGTAAAACTTTCCTCATTGTTACACTGGCACACACGCTGATGTTGAAAGACAAAAAAGTACTTTTGGTTGATACCAACTTTAAAAATAATACGCTGACTCAAATGTCTGGTCAAACTGCTGAAGCAGGAATGCTTTCTTCTGCCAAGTTAATTGGAGAAAGTGATGCTGCAAATGATTTCATTACACATTCCATGGGCAATGGTACATTTAAGTTGGACAATGTTGATATCCTCGGAAACAAAGGATCTTACCTATCCCCTTCTGAAGTTTTTGCAGGAAAAGATTTTGAAGATTTCATTGATAAATTATCAGAGAAATACGACTATATTTTCTTTGAAGGTGCAGCACTAAACGACTTTTCAGATTCGAAAGAATTGGTAAAATATGTTGACCGTGTAATCTCAGTTTTTGGTAGCGAATCAGAATTGAAGCAACGAGACAGAGATTCAATCGCATTCCTAAAAAGCCTCGGCAATAAATTTATGGGAGCGATTCTTAATAAAACTAAGCTACAGGATCTGGAGAGTTAGGGAAAAAGACCGAAGACCGAAGGCCGAAGTCGGAAGACGGAAGCTTCATGTTACCGCGGTTTTAACGCGTAAGAAGGCTCTTCGGTCTTCCATCTTTGGTCTTTCTCTTATTTTACATTCATAAAACAGATTCAGTGTCAGCAGATTCTCAAAAATCATATTGGTTGCGTTCGGGCCTTTTCAGCATCTTTGAGAAGGGCTCTGCTTTTTTATTTGGTTTTGGAGCTACGGTGATCTTAATGCGCTACTTTTCTAAAGCTGAGTTTGGCGTATGGGTAATATTCCTTGCTATTACTTCTATCTTGGAAGTTAGCTTGGTCGGGCTGAATATGAATGCGGTTATTAAATACAGCTCAACTGCTAAAGACAAAAATGAGTATCGTTCCATTCAAACCGCTTCTGTCTGCCTCAATGTAGGTTTGACTATTTTAGCTGCTCTTGTTTTATTTGCAGTCTCTTCTTTCTTAGGGGTCTACTTTGAGTCAACTAAATTGCCCTTCATGCTTCGAGTTTATTGTGCAACCATTGTGGTCTTAATACCTTTTTATCATTTCAATTATATGTCGCAAGCAAATCTTGATTTTAAAGGTGTGTTTTGGAGTGGCTTTGCTAGAAAGGGCTTGTTCTTTTTAGTTGTCTTATCCTTTTTATTTTTGAAGGACCAACAAACGATTACCATCCTTGCCTTTATACAATTAGCTGGTGCCTTTTTAGCCTCAGCTGTAGCTTTCTCATTTGGCAGAAAGTATTTTGCTTTTGGAGGTAAACTTGACATGAAATGGATGCATACTTTATTCCATTATAGTAAATACACCTTTGGTACCAACCTAAGTACGATGCTCTACAAGACCATTGACAAGTTTATGTTGGGAGGTATGATTAGCGAAGTTGCTACAGCCGTTTATCAAGCAGCGATCAGTATAACTAACTTGGTAGAAGTTCCAGCAACATCCGTGGCTAACGTTGTTTTTCCGCAAGGAGCTAAGAATTCCGAGAAGACGGGGGAAGAACGCAGAAAGAGTTTACGAGATCTGTATGAAAAATCTGTTGGAGCTATTTTAGCGATCCTTGTTCCCTTTATTGCTGTTGTCTTTATATGTCCAGAATTACCGCTCTGGATTATAGCAGGCGAAAAATATTTGGATGCAGCACCTATACTTAGAATCACCATTTTATACGGTCTTTTTCTTCCTTTTGCCATTCAGTTCGGAACGGTATTAGATTCTATGGGCAAGCCAAAAATAAACTTTTATTTCACGATGGCATCAGCTGTCTTAAATATATTTTTCAATTATATTTTCATAAAAAACTTTGGTACTATCGGTGCCGCTTACGGTACTCTTTGTACTTATTTTGTTACATTCATATGCTTCCAAGTGGTCTTAAACAATATCCTAGGCGTAAAAATGTATCGCCCTTTTCAGTACATCCCTGGTTTTTACACACAAGCATTTGATATCATAAAAGGCTTGTTTGGCAAAAAGGATATTTCATCAAAACCGGGGATATGATTTTAACAAGAGAAGATGACAGGTGAGTAATTTGAAGAAGATGTTTGCTATGCTGAAGACAAGTTAAAAAATGACCTGACTCTAAATTTAAAAATCGATAAAAAAGTCACACGAGATTAAATAACAAATGCAAGATTTAAAAAAATACGATGTAATTATGATGGCTATCTTTCGCTGGGATGGCCCCTACTCTTCTACGTCTATTTCACTGGCAAAAGAGTTTGCAAAGTCAAATCGTATTTTCTATATCAATCATCCTTACTCGTGGAAAGATTATTTAAATCTACCAAATGATCCTTCTCTCAATAATAGAAAATCGGCTTTAAAAAAAGGGGAAGTAAGCTATGAAAAAGATGAAAAATTGTCAGATAATTTTACATCTGTTACAGCACCTTTAACCATACCAATCAATCAATTTCCAAAAGGAGGGCTCTACAATCGTTTTGCTGCGCACAACAATAAAAAGGTAGTGGAAACTATCCGAAAAGTAATCAAAGATTTTGACATTAAGAATTATGTTTTTATCAATTGTTTTGATCCCTTTTATGTACCTGTGTTACCCGCAGATTTAAAACCTGCTATCAATATTTATCAATGCGTTGATGATATCAGTCAGAGCGATTATATTGCAAAACATGGAATGTACTTGGAAGACATGGCTATAAAAAAAGCAGACCTTACCTTGACTACATCATCTGAACTATACCGACTAAAGTCAAAGTTTACGAATAGCATTCACATTCTAAATAATGCAGCTGATATCTCAGGCTTTCAGCGTGCATTAAATGTTGACTATGCGCGTCCAGCAGAGCTACAAGACATCACAGGAAAAATAATCGGATACATTGGTAATCTGGATGAGATTAGAGTCAACTATCCTTTACTAAAGAAAGTCGCTGAAACCTACCCTGATGATACCTTAATTCTTATTGGACCTATTAACAATACCATTTACAAGGAAATCGGTTTGGACAAAATGCCCAATGTTCGTTTTCTTGGAAAAAGAAATATCGATGACCTTCCGGCTTATCTTAAGTATTTTGACTGCGCTATGATTCCCTTTGCCTACAATCAATTGACCCGTAGCATTTATCCATTAAAGATCAACGAATATTTAGCAGCGGGAAAAGCAGTCGTATCATCTGCATTCTCTGAAGACATCAAAAGCTTCAAAGATTCCATTTTCCTTTCGGAATCAGAATCAGATTTTGTTAAAAACATAGGTAAAGCTGTCGTTTCAACCAATAAAGAAACAATCGCTGAACGCGTAAAAGTAGCAGCAACTAATACTTGGGAAAACAGAGTAAAGACATTCTGGGAAATCCTAAATGAATATCTACCAAATGGAAATTCAAAAACAACTAAACAATTATGAGAAAAAAAGATCACGATCCATATAAAGATATCAAACTAGATCAGAAAGATCGGTTTATCGAGTTTATTACTATTGTTTTTGCAGCAGGGATGATTCTTTTCTTTTTTCTTAAAACTTTATTCTTTTAAAAAATGTCAACGGTAAAAGCATACAACTCGTTTATGAATTGGTTGGGTGGTCAGTTTGTTCGTACAAAGCTGAACTCCCCACTTGGCTATATTGTGCTACTAACTTTAGCAGCAATATTGGCCTATGTAGTGGCATCGGTAGGTATTAAGATTGGCGCTTTAATTTTGGTAGTCATTATTGTTTTACCTTCAATTCTCTTAGCCGTATTTGATCTAAATTTTGGGATCAAGATGGCTCTGGTTGCTTCCGTTCTAGTTGGTTTTCTGAGTAAAATTAAAGAATTGCCCTTTGGCTTATCATTAGATGCACTGCTTTTTGTCATGTTTTTTGGCTTATTAATCAAGCAATCACGAGTCAAGGATCTTAGTTTTGCCAAAAGCCCCATTAGTGCACTCATACTCATTTGGGTTTCTCTAAATCTGTTTGAAGTTTTAAACCCAGCTGCCATATCAAGACTGGCTTGGGTATTTACGGTAAGAAGTATGGCAGGATTGATCCTTCTGTACTTCATAGCTTGCTATGCATTTAATAGTGCCAAGGCCATATTTAGCATGCTAAAGTTTATTATTTTTCTGGCTTTTATTTCTGCTCTATATGGATTAAAGCAAGAATTCTTTGGCTTTTCAGAAGCCGAAATGGTTTGGTTATACTCAGACAAGAAACGTTTACAATTGATCTTACAGTGGGGCCGATTGAGGATATTCTCCTTCTTCTCGGATCCTACTAATTATGGTATTTTCATGGCCTACATGTCTACTTTCTGTTTCATTTTATCCACTGGCCCATTTAAGTTATGGAAGCGTTTCATGCTCATCTTTGGAGGTGTACTAATGATTATGGGTATGGCCTATGCAGGTTCAAGAACTCCTTTCGTTTTGGTTCCTTTTGGCTTGATGGTATTTCTAGTAATGACACTAAAAAAGGAGTACATCATTGTAATTGGAGCGGTATGCATGTTAGGTGGTGTAGTGATTATGAAATCCAGTTCGAATGCCGTGATGTACCGAATTCAATCTGCCTTTGTACCAAGTAAAGCAAATGATACAATGGATGTTCGGAACAATAGCCGAAAGTTTATTCAACCTTACGTATATCGCCACCCGCTTGGCTTTGGGCTTGGAAGCACAGGAGTATGGGCAGCCCGTTTTACACCAGATTCCTTTCTAGCCAACTTCGCGCACGATAGTGGTTACCTCCGTGTTGCGGTGGAATTGGGATGGATAGGACTTATTGTGATTTGTTTGCTTTTATTTATGATCTTGAGGACAAGTATATACTATTATATCAGAGTCAAAGACCCCAAGATAAAAGTGATTTATCTGGGAATTACAGTCGTTTTCTTCCAGTTATCATTGGCTAATTTCCCACAGGAAGCATTGACCATTTTACCTACGAGTATTATTTTCTATTTACTATTAGCAATCACCGTGAAGCTAAAAGATTTTGATACTGTTGCCCTCAATGCTGCAAGAGAACAATATGACGACGATACAGGCTTTTCAGACATAGAAGATCTATCCGACAACAATAGGGGTTTAACAGCTAATTAAGGACAACAGGGACGGCTAATAATTCGGCATAAATGTTGACCTTTTTATTGGTTGACCTGAACAATATAGCTTAGACAACAATACATATTAAAATACTATATAGCAATAGATTCAAACATCATGATTAAACTTTTTAAACCTTTTACTCGCAAGGCTGCACCACTGTTGATGGCTGCATTTATGGTACCTGCCATAGGTTTTACCCAAACTGTCGACTTCGATAAGGTAGTAACACCAGATGGCTTCAGAGCTAAAACCTTTGAAGAACATCTCGTACAACTTGCCTGGATGAATAGTCCGGAAAACAAAGTACTGGATTACGAGGTGGCTATAGCCAAAGAAGAAAAGAAAATTCAACGTTTTGACTGGACGAAAGACCTAACTGCTCAATTCAATTATAATGAAGCTCATTTTGTAAATGACTTCTTCCCTGCTCCTGTAGATGATGACACTGATCCATTGGTTCAGAGTTTGATATTCCCTCGTTTTAACTTGGGTGCTCGATTTGATTTAGGAACCATCCTAAATTATAAAAAGGAAAAGCAAATTTCACATCTCAAAGTATTGATTGCAGAGTCAACCGTTGACCAAGGAAAGCTTGAAGTTCGAGCAAAAGTATTAGAGCAATACAAAACTTATGTTGGAGCAGAAGAAATTCTCGCTATTCGTGTACAAGCAGAGCAAGATTCAAAAGAAAGCTATCAACTAGCTTCTTCTCTTTTCAAAGCAGGTGAAGCCAAATTTGAGGAATTCACTGCTGCTGCAACCTCGTATTTTGCAGCTAAGGAAAGTACGCTAAATGCTAGGATCGATATTGAGTTGACTCGGGTTAAATTGGAAGAGTTGATTGGTGTTAGCTTAGAAGCTGCTCGTAAGTCTGGTCCTAAGGAGCTTAAGAAAAAGAAGAAGAATTAGAATGTGAATGTGAATAATAAAAATCCCGAATACTGTTTAGTATTCGGGATTTTTTATTTTAGAACGTGGAAGGCATTAGCTGTTTTCAATTATTATTTATTAACTAGACTGAAAAAAGGGCAGGATTAAATAGGTATCTTAAATCAAATTTCCATTAAGTAAGGGCTTGCATAATTCATACGGATCACCTCTTCCTAATGCATTCCATTGTCCACCCAAAAGGTGAACTTCGTAGTGTTTCTAGCCATGAAGACTTGAATAGGAAAATATAAAAAGGAGAGAAGTAAGTTTTAAATAATACAAGTATGATTCTTGTATTGAAGTTGCTTAAAAAAAGACGTTTACTCTACACTCCTTAATGTTCCAGTTAAAAAAAGGTGAACCAAATCCATTTTGTTGAATTTGGCTCGCATAAAACATTAATAACCTTTAGCTACCACAAATTTTAAAGCAATAGCTTTATGTCCTTCAGGTTTTACATATAAAATATAAATCCCGTTTGGAATGTTCTTTAAATCAAGTTCAACTACATCTGCATGATCTACTTCGTATGCTCCTTCAAGTAGCTTGTCACCCTGCAAAGTGTTAACCGAATAGGCAATAGACTTGTCTTTGTAATTGGATAGATCAATTTTTAAACTATTCTGAGTCGGATTTGGCGCTATACTTATTGAACTAATAACGAAGTCGAATGTAAGGTCTCCATTCATTGAATAATCTAAACCTCCATCTTCGTACTCGACTATCACTTGATACAAATTGATTCCAAACACTGGTGAGTCATGTAAATAATCATAACGCTCTGCACCAAAGATATCAGAGGCTGGAACACGATCAATGGTCCTCATCTCTTCGTAATTATTTGTACCATGCTGAATGATATATTGACGTACTTTCCTATCTTCTCTTTGCAAAAAGTACCATTCTAATTTTGCATTTTGACCAAAATCAGCTGACACAAACAACTTATTACTTTCTGCTCTTATACCTCCTCCTGTCATTTCAATTTCTGTGTCGCAATGCTTCGTCCAATCTGAATTGTAAATAGTTAAGAGATAGGTACTATTCGACAAATCATTGACCGTGAATTGGTTGCCACAATTCCATGAACAACTACCTACAACTGCCCAATTATCATTCAAATCATTGACTTTAAAGAAGTAGTTGTTATTTGCTAGTCCTTCAAAGCTGATTGTGCCACCTCCATAAGTGATCGCTACCTCTCCACAAGTTGTGTTAGAACCTGTATTAGTAGAAGTACCGACACAAGTACAGTTTGCTAGTACAATATCGTTTTCTGTATTGTTATTGCCATCATTGCAAGTTGCACCTACTGTGGTTAAATTAGGATCATTGTCGTTACAGTCTTGACTTGCTACTACTCCATCTCCGTCGTTGTCAGGATCTCCCCCATTATTTGCTGATAAAGTGATTAGCTTTTCGCAAATAATTTGATACGAAGCGTCTTTGATAAAAACACGATAATCTCCCGCCGCTAAAGCATTTACGGTGACACTGCTTGCACATTGCCAACCACAGTTGTAGACTTGATTCCAGCTTGCGTCGAAGACTTGAAAGAAAGATCCGCCTTCCATTGTTATCGAGCCATTGCCGTAGGTAATTAATGTAGCTCCTCCACAAGTTTCGGTAGAGGTTTCAGTAGGAGGAGTAGTCGCATTAGATGGGCAGACCTTGACATTATCTAGTAAGTTAGACGAATCAATGTCTCCATTAGATGCACTTACAGGCGTTATGGTGAATTGAATTTGACTTACTCCAGCAGGTACTTGATATTGTCCACTGTGAGTAGTCCATGCTGTATTGGGCGAAGACAAGTTGGCGATGACCGTTTGGTTGCCAACTGGTCCGACAGAAACACTTATTTCATCAAAACCAACTTCACGTCCACGATGTGTTAATTCCCAATCTAGTAATTGACCAGGGGTAACTGTAATAATTTGGTCGTGATTGTTACCATCCATTTCAGCGTAAATATCTCCATCAGGTGCTTCCAAACCTAAGAATCCACTTTGCCCTAATTCAAGGGTCCCACCTTGAGAAAACCCTCCTTGCTGAAGTGCTATTCCACCCGTTGTAAACCAAGCAGGAAAGTCGGTGTCAGGATGTGCGTCAACAAACTTGACCCCACTGTTATTATTTCCTATAGCCTCCACTAAATCATAAGCTGAGTTATAAGCAGGGTTACTGGTTTCTTCAAAACTTCCGTTAACCAATATACTATTTGCTCCTGAAGCGCATTGACAAATAGGCGCAGTTAGTGTATTGGAAAGGTCAATAATTTTTAAGGACGAAGAAGTATTGTCAAAGTTATCATTATTTAAACAAGCATCATCTGCTGTTAGAGTAATAGAATTTCCTCCAAAATTATAATTCTGATATAAAATAACTTGAAAACCAACTGGTACTACTAAGGAAGATAGCACGTCGTTAGGAAAGCCTTCATTTAAAATGTTCGGATACTCGCCTTCCAATAGTGAAATACTTTGACCACCATAATTACAATCTGCGAATAAGGTTGTCCCTGCTTGAGGACATCCCATAATCTCAACTTCTGCCAATTGCAAAGCATTGGTTCCTGAAAGTTGAATTCTCAAATATCTTCCAGTTCTGTTCAATTCAATATCTGTTTCCAAACCTGCCGTTCCTGGGAAATGAAAATCACTTACACCGTTTTGACTAATCGTTGTGGACAGTACTTGTGTGCTAAATCCTTCGTCTGATACCAATACATGAAAATCCGTCAACCTTTCTGCACAACAGTCTGTTCGATTCCAAATCTTGATAGAAGACAAATCATGTACTGTTTCAAGGTCAATTTCCCACCAAGCATTTTGGTCAAACAAAGTATGACTTAAAGAACCTGAAGGATAAGTACCGTTAGTACTTCCATCTATTGCATTTGCTGCTCCAGCCGAATTAATATTATTAGCCCAAATAGAAGATTGAGTGGCCGTTTTTCCTGATGTAATATTTTCTGGATTTGAGCAATCGATAGGTTCTACTACCTCACATCCGAAAATCTCAACTTCTGCTAATTGCAAAGCATTGGTTCCTGAAAGTTGAACTCTTAAATACCTTCCAGTTCGATTCAAATTAATATTAGTTTCTAAGCCTGCCGTGCCTAGGAAATGAAAATCATCAACGCCACTTTGAGTAATCGTTGTGGAAAGTGCTTGTGTACTAAATGGTTCATCTGATACCAGTACATAGAAATCTGACAATCTATCTGCACAACAGTCCGTTCGATTCCATAACTTGATGGTTGACAAATCATAGACTTTTCCAAGGTCAATTTCCCACCAAGCATTTTGGTCAAATAGTGTATGCGTCATAGAACCAGAAGAATGAACACCGTTTGT
>CAKZUK010000153.1 GCA_937921775.1 uncultured Saprospiraceae bacterium | reverse complement strand
AGCATCAATATCACCACCTTTGAAACTCATATAAGTATCAAGAATCCAGGCCATTTCTCGTGAGCCAGTTCCGTAATCTGGTGCAGGCACATCAATACCAGGGCCGATAAAGTTTTTGCGAATTAATTCCGCGGTATACCTTCTTGTGATTTTCTGTAGTTGAGCAGTTGTATAATCTCTTGGAGAGATTCGTACACCACCTTTTGCACCTCCAAAAGGTACATCAACAATTGCACATTTGTAAGTCATCAAATATGCCAGTGCCATTACTTCGTCCTGGTTTACCTTTGAGCTGTACCGGATACCACCCTTGGTAGGTAGTCTGTGATGCGAGTGCTGTACTCTGTATGCTTCAACTACTTGGTATTCAGAACCAATTTTGACAGGGAAGCGAATCTGGTAAACGGAATTACAAGCTTTAATTTGTGCGAGTAGTCCCGAAGGCAGACCAGAGTGAGCTGCAGCTTTGTCGAAGTTACGATTTACACTGTCCAGAAAGCTGACATGATCAACGGCAGATTTTGGTTTTGATTTGCGTTTAGCCATTTTTTTCGATTTGTTTTTCCAACCTACTTATTTTTCGATCGAGATAAATTAAAAAAAGAATAATCCCTGTAAAGATGGTTAGAATAACAGCTACCACAACATAGATTTTACCAATACTACGCATGAAATCTGTTCTCTCAACCTGCGCCATCAAAGATGGGACAAACAGGGTCATTATAATCAGAAAGTTTAAAACACGTTTTTTCATAACGAAGTTTTTAGAGATTTTTCTTTATCAATACTTGAGAAAAGCTTTAGCTCCCAAACAACTTCATTATGGGGCTCAAAACTCGTTTATTTTTTACACTCTGACAACTATAAAATGTACTTTATTTTCCATATGCCAAAAAAGTATTTTTAGTAGCCTAGCATCTTGTAATTGTTACACTAACAAGCAGGCTTACTTTTATACTTTTTACAAGCTTACTTTACGGGATCAGATATGGACTTGTTACCTACTGAGTATTTTGTCTTTTAGAGCAATTGCACGATACATAATAGAACCCATCCAAACGCCCAACAAAGTCCATCCAATAACTGCTGGATAAAACACGGCGCGCATGGTGTTGTCCAAATCTTCGCTTCCAAAGGTAGAGTTCCCTCCGCTGCCTGGATGTAGACTGCTAGTTAATCGCGGAACAACGTAAAGCAAAGGTATTAAGGCTGCAAAAGCAAAAATATTGTAAACAGCAGAGATTCGCCCTCTTTGCTCCTGATTTTCAAGTGATCCTCGGAGCACGAAATAGGCAAGATAAATGAGCAATGCAACAGCAGTCATGTTAAGTTTTACTTCATTTTTTGGCCAGAAGGAACCCCAGGTATATTGAGCCCAGATCATTCCAGTAAACAATCCTAAAAAGCCCATGAGTGTTCCGGCAGCAGTAAGCGATAATGATTTCCAGTCGTCCTCTGGTTTACCGGATCTTAAATGTTTAAAGCTCATAACAACTGAGGCAATAAATAGTATCATCATGGCCAACCAAAGAGATACATGAAAATAGAGGTTTCGAATCGTTTCGTATAAGATGTTTCTAAACGGAAAATTAAATTTGTTGACTATAGTCAAACCTGCAATAGGATTAGTTGTCCATTGAGGAGAAATATTATCGACTTTATCAGCTTTTTGTGTAAGTGTAACAGCAGAAGGGCTAACGGAAGCGCCATCGACTTTATGGTCCATAACTAGGGTGAAATTTTTAATTCTCTTCTTTATTGGAAGTTGAACAGGAATATCAAAACTTGCATTTAAGGCCATGTCATCAATCACCTGAATCTTGTTGGCCATCAGAGCAAAAGTATCATTTAGCTTAAGCCAAACTTTTATACTCTCTGCTTCTTTTGTGAAATTGGTGTTGTAGCCTTCTACGCGAATAAGGGAAGTTGTTCCAGTTATAGCATTATCTGGAGTGACGGCATAAATACCCGGTTTAAGTGGCATTAGCAATCCAAAAATAAAGGCGTATAGCAACAAGGCTACGCCTAATATTTTCCACCAAGAACTTTTCATGTTAAAGATTTTCATAGTAATCACTTGAGAATTGAAAATTAAAAGTAGTTTTTCTGTTTTATAGCCCAAGCTAAACAGTAGCGGATTGAAACTACAATTGCCATTTTAGAGATCAGTCTTTCCACAAAAACGGAAAAAGAACAAAGGCCATTGCAATCAATAAACAATCAATTGCTAGCAATGACAAAATATCTTTTCTTATGGCAGTGTCGCTCATCAAACCCATTGCATTAGATGATATTTTAATCAACAGCAGCAGTATAGGTATGACCAATGGAAAACTCAGTATAGCCATCAGCGTTGAGCTATTATTTGCTTTTGCGGCAATGGCTGATACGAATGTAATTGCAATTGATAAGCCCATACTGCCCAAGAATAAAGCACTTAGAAACTGTCCCATATTACGGACAGGATTTTCTGCAACCACACTAAAAGCAAAAAAAGACAATAAGGATAAAAGTAGTAATAAAATTACATTGTAAATAATTTTAGATAAGATGATAGCAGATGGATTGACTAGCATATAATAGTACAGTTGTCGATTGCCACTTTCCTGTACAAAGCTTTTTGCAACAGCATTCACAGATGCGAAAAGTACGACGATCCAAAACAAAGCATTCCATGTCTGCTTATCAATTCTATTGAATGACATGTAGATGATGAATATGGTGGAAAAGACATAAAGCAATATCCCTCCAATTGCGTATTTCTGACGCAACTCAATGGTTAATTCCTTACGCAACAAAAATGTTATTTCACTTATTAGGTTCATTCAAAAGCGAATGTATGAAAGATATGGTACTTTTTCGTCAAAATATAGTAAAGAGGTGAACGGCAAGGCCGCGAATTGCAATAAGAACTGGAATAAGAATAAGAATATACTCATTATCGAGGAGTGAAGACTTCCTTATTTGAAGGGGCTAAGTCGAATTCGTATTCGAATTCTTATAACTTTTATATTTTTGTAAAATGAAAACAATAGCAACTTGCCTCTTATCTACTTGCTTACTTCTTTTGTTCAGTTGTGGCCAAATGATGTATCTCGTTGATCAAAAAGTCGTCAATGGTAATGAAATTCCTTATCAAATAAAAGGGAAAGGTCCGCTTCTTGTAATGATTCATGGCGGAGGACTTGATCGTAAAATGTGGACTCCACAGGTAAAGGCATTGAGTAAAAAATTTAGAGTGCTGACTTATGATATTCGTGGACATGGAGCTTACGATTTGAAAGATAATAGTGGTTATGAAATTGATGACTTAAAAGGAATTTTGGATGCTCTCAAACCGGATAAGATTTATTTGGTGGGACATTCTTTGGGAAGTATGTTGGCTACAGATTTTGTTTTGGCGTATCCAGAACTTGTTGAGAAACTGGTCTTGATCTCTCCTCCCCTTTCTGGATTTAAAAAGGAAAGACCTGAATTGATAAAACTGCTAGAGAGGTATAATGAACTAATGGATAAAAAGGATGAAGCGAATCATAGCGAAGAGGCTTTAGAAATACTCACTAAAATTGCACATCTTGGACCAAATCGGAAGGCTAGTGATATAGATACAGAAGTATATGCTTATGTGAAAGAATCACTAGAAAGACATGTTAAAGAAGAACTTGTATTTAATGCCCCTGTTCTCAAATTTGAGGATCATTTAAGCAAGATTCAATTAATAAAACAGTCAGGCTTATTAATTTATGGCGAGCTTGACTTTCAATATATAAAGGACAATGCCACTAAATTGAAACAGGAATTGCCAGATGTACGTATTCAAGCAATTGAAGGTGCAGCCCATTTTGCTTAGTATGGAGAAATCGGATGAGCTTAATAAATTATTACTCGACTTTCTACTCTACTAAGTAGTTTGGTGGAGTTATTTGGTATTTTTCTTTTGACATTTTTATAAGTTTACACGCTAATTTCTTATTGGTCAACCGCTTAGGGAATCTTGAAAAAGAGTAAAGCACCAAATAATTTTGTCACATCACATTCGCTGATAGATAATTTAAATAAATAGTGTTGAAGACTGGCCATTATGTTAACATTATTTGAAATAAACACCGTTTTTCAATATCTTCCGCCTTCCTGACGTTTAAGCAGCTATTCAGATAAATTTAGCTATCACTTTCTAGCTCCTTAAGACGCCTGACAAGCCAATATGTATAAAATGTACCGAAACACGCTATTACTTTTCCTCTCTCTCTTGTTTATCTCACTTGCTCACGCAGAAGAGAATCGTTTTCATCGAGTTCCTGCTCTTGAGGGAGATAATGTACACACCCTTCTCAAAAGATACAGCCTTCATAATCACGCGTGCAATTTCGAACAATTTTATAAGTTGAACGAATTGACTAAGAAGTCCTTTCTATACGAGAATAAACAATACTACATTCCAGTGCTCATTTACAGATATAATGGAGTAAGTATTAAAACTACTATCGGGATTGATACTTGGGAGCAAGCCTTACGTATCAAACGCTACAACGATCGATTACTTAAAAATAACCTCCGTAGAAAGTCGCTTGTTGCTAGTAATATTCTCTGGGTCCCCTATCATGAAACCCATTGTTCTGGAAATACGAATACAACGTCTCCTGCTGAAGTAAGGGAAGAGATTATTACTTCAATTCCAGAAGCAGGTGAACCAGAAACCATCAAAGTTTCTACAAAAAAAGAAAAGCCAAAAGAAAAATATGAGGAAATCAGCGAAGATGTCCTCAAGAAATTGAACAAGAATAGTGGCGTTCGAAAATTTCCGATTTTTGGTCCTAAGTACGCCTATGTTCCTTTACAGGATAACTCCCTTAGAGGAAAGGTTTATTATTTGGTAGGAGGCCACGGAGGACCTGATCCGGGAGCTGTTGGGAAGGCTGGTCGACATAAATTGTGTGAAGATGAATATGCTTATGATGTAACCCTCCGACTTGCTCGAAAGCTAATTGAAAGAGGCGCTTTGGTCTATATGATTACTCGGGATCAAAATGATGGTTTGCGCGATGAAGAAATTCTGCCCTGTGATATTGATGAATATTGCTACGGAAATTATAAAATTCCTCGTAACCAAAAAAAGCGTTTGTACCAACGTTCTGACGCTGTCAATAAATTATACGAGCGCCATAAAAAGCAAGGCATCAAAGATCAATATTGTGTAGTAATCCATATTGACTCAAGAAATAGAAGTGCGAATACAGATGTCTTTTTCTATTATTTCCCTGGCTCTGATGCGGGTAAAAAAACGGCACTTAATATGCATAAAACCTTTCGCCGAAAATATAAGATACACCGAAAGAAAGGCAATTACACTGGAACGGTAACTGCACGTGATCTCCACATGATACGCGAACCTAAACCAACTTCAGTCTTTATTGAATTAGGTAATATTCAAAATAAATATGACCAGAAGCGTTTTTTGCAAGCTAGTAATCGAGAGGCTTTGGCAAAGTGGTTGTATGAAGGACTAATCCTGAAATAAGAATTGATTTTGTATCGAGTGTTTGATCTGATTAATGGATGGCTTCCTTTCTTAAATGTTATCTTTATGCATGCAATTCAGTCTTTGTATTTTATAAACAATAAAGATCAAATTCATGGAAACCAACAGCAGACCCCTTATTTCTTGCCAGAAACATCTATTCAGTATTCCTGAAAATATTCATTACCTCAATTGTGGTACTCAGGGCCCATATCCAAAGTCGGTTGAAGCCTTAGGGATTGAGTGTCTTAAACGAAAAGGTAGGCCATTTGAAATTGGTGTATCAGATTACTTCCAACCCAGTATAGATTTAAAAATCGCTTTCGCAAAACTTATTCATGTTTCCGACTTTGAACGGATTGCAATCATACCTTCTGCTTCATATGGAATGGCAAATGTGGCCAACAATATTACTATTGAAAGTGGCCAAAGTATTGTGATTTTAGACGGACAGTTTCCTAGTAATTATTATCCTTGGGCAAGGTTGGCTAAAGAAAAAGGAGCCAAGATAAAAATAGTTGCTACTCCCCCGATAGCAGCGGGGCGAGGTGCATTATGGAATCAAAACATTCTCGAAGCGATTGATGAAAAGACGTGTGTAGTTGCCCTCCCAAATATCCATTGGGCAGATGGAACGCTTTACGATTTAGAAAAGATAAGTGCAAGGGCTAAAAGTGTAGGGGCTTATTTCGTGCTTGACACTTCTCAGTCTGTAGGAGCTCTCCCACTAAATGCAAAAGCGATTGAAGCAGATGCAATTGTAAATGTTGGGTACAAGTGGTTGCTAGGTAGTCATGGCTTGGGATGTGCTTACTATGGTCCTAAGTTTGATGGAGGAATCCCCTTGGAGGATAACTGGATTAACAAGAAAGAAAGTGACAATTTTGCGAATTTAGTAAACTACCAAGATGATTACCGGGATAAAGCCTTTCGTTATAATGTAGGTGAAACTTCTAATTTTATTACTACGGCTATGTTGACGGCATCGATTGAACATGTGTTGTCAACTGGTGTTGAAAATATCCAAAATTATTGCGGTGCGATTACTGCAAAAGCGATTGAACGCTTACGTGAGCTAGGTTGCTTTGTGGAGGCAGATGCTTTTCGAGCGAAACATTTGTTTGGAATCTACCTAGGGGAAGGTATTGATATGGAAACCTTGAAAAAGGACTTGATAGCTGCTAATGTTTATGTTTCTTATCGTGGAAATGCGGTGCGGGTTTGTTCCAATGTTTTTAATGATGAGGTGGATTTGAATCGCTTGGTCGAGGCTTTTGAGAGGCAAAGGAGTTAGAGGGATTCGAATTAGAATGTGAATTAGAATTTCTCTTCTAAGGCCTTTCAATCTGTTTATTTAGCTAGGAATTGCAGGTATGACTCTCAATGTCCTAGGGCCTTGGATACTTGCCAACAGCCAACATATTCGCAAAAATTCGATAAGCGCCAGGGACACCAGCCGGCAATTGGCGAAACCAAGAGAAACCCGTATAAATAAAATGCCCTTCTACATATTTCGTATATAGCATTCCACCTTTCTTCGCAGATTCTCCTGGATCGTGACTACTTAAAATCGGAACGTATCGTTCATCCCATTTATTGGGAAAGTACAAACCTCTTTCTTGCACCCAATTGTCAAAATCTTTATTGTCAATGCCATTTGGAAAATTCATTAAAGGATGATCTGCTTGAAGAATGAGAACTTCAGCTTGCTCTACCGTCACACGATCTCGAGATGGAGATAATGGCAAGGGAGCTGGATTGTCGATTAATAAGCGATGATTGGTATTGTATTGAACAATGACTGTCCCACCTTTTTTGACGTAATCCATCAGTTGTTCGTGTTGGAATTTTAGTTTTTCTCTAACGTTGTATGCACGAATTCCGACAACTACGACATCATAAGATTCCATTTGCGCTGTAGTGAGTTGACTGTCGTCTAGAATGTTCACAGCATAACCAATTTGTTCTAAGCAATCGGGAACCGCATCGCCAGTTCCTTCAATGTAAGCAATTTTTAAGGGGACTGTTTTTAAATCAACTTTTACAATTTTAGCTTTCGCAGGGAGCAAAACAACTTGTCGTGAAATATGCGGATAATTGATTTCATTGATAGACTGATTATAAGTTTGATTGCCAATCGTAATGCTGGGTTCAATAAAAGATTCGCTTTGCGCATCAGGAGGCGTTAGCATGAATTTAAAAACCTGCTCCTCCCCTTTTTGTTGTAAATTAAATTCGATTTGATTTGGCAAAACTGTCCATCCTTCTCCCTGTCCTAGTTTTAATGTCCCACTTATATTCGCCTTGCCAGCAGTTATTTTTATCTCAATCTCCTTGGCTTCATGGTCAGGGAATAGGTAGACCGACTCAGGGATATTTACAAATACAGGTGGTGTGATTTCTAAGGGTTGATAGACTTCGCCTTTGACGGGGTCAGTAAATTTTTGGATGAGATCAGTTTTATAACTAAAAGCTTGCCCATTAATATTTAAATTAAAAATTGCTCGCAATTCTCTTGATGTTTCGGCTAAGCCAAGTAAATTTAGATCTTCTACTTTGTACATTCCCAAACTCGACTTTTGGTTCAGCCAATAAGCATTACTATTTCGTAATGAATTATTTAATTGGATGGATTGATTGAAAATCAAAGGTTCGTTGGAAAGCAAATCAATTCTGAAAAGAGAATCGTAATCACTAGAAGTTATTTTGACGGACTTTAGTTGAACTTGTGCTTCTGAACGATTGATTGCCTCAAAGTTTACATTCATCATTTCGCCAATAACAAATTTACCCTCATTGGTAGTCGCTTCCATGTAGAGGCCAGCACAATTTAAAATTATTTTCTCAATTGCTGCTTTTTTTTCAGTTTTCCAATAGCCATCTTTCAGTTGCTCAATGAGTTGATGTGCTTTTATTAAATCGGGAATGCTTGCTGCTGGATTTCTATAATTAAAACCTTCTTCTACTTTTGCTAGAATATCGCCAATGGCAGCACCTCCCGCTAGTCGTGACCAAGTCGTATTGATGTTTGAGAAGATATCATTTTTGTCTCCGGGGATTGAGCCATCGAGGTATTCCATATATTCAATCTTGCTGCCACGGGATGCAGTAGTGCCCATTCCTTGGCACTGATGCCGGCTTCTAGCCTCTGCTGCAATTTCATTGTTGGATTTCCCTTTTAGCGGATAGTATGTTCCAATGTCGATTGGATAATATTTACTTTTGTCGAATTCCTGAAATGATTTATAATGACTTAAAACATTGTAGAATAAGCGTTTTGGACGATAAGTATCAACATGTTTAAGTTGCTCAGGAAAAACCTTTTCATCAGCAGCAATGGAAAAAGCTTCTTTTGAAAGAATGGCAGAAGCAGTATGATGTCCGTGCGTAGTGCCAGGTGTTCTGTGGTCGAAACGGTTGATGATGATATCTGGTTGTAATTTGCGAATAGCCCAAACAACGTCGTGTAGGACTTCCTCTTTATTCCAAATAGTAAATGTCTCATCAGGAGTCTTAGAATAACCAAAATCATTGGCTCTAGAAAATAGTTGATTGCCTCCATCAATTTTCCTCGCTTCTAGCATTTCGTGTGTTCGAATTACTCCAAGGAGTTCACGAATTTCGGCACCGATTATATTCTGACCGCCATCTCCTCTAGTAAGTGAAAGGTAAGTCGTTTTTGCTTTTACATGATTGGAAAGATAGGTGATCATCCTGTTGTTTTCATCGTCAGGATGTGCGGCAAGGTAGAGAACAGACCCCAGGAAATTTAGCTTCTGAATATCTTCATGAATATTTGCAGCAGTAACTACTTCTGGTTTTTGCGAAAAGCAAAAAGGAGCGTTTAGGAAAAGTAAAAAAAGGATGATTTTATATCTCATTCGAATTTATGTTACGATGTATAAAGTAACTTAGTAAGTTAC
Organism: uncultured Saprospiraceae bacterium; assembly: GCA_937921775.1. Taxonomy (GTDB): domain Bacteria; phylum Bacteroidota; class Bacteroidia; order Chitinophagales; family Saprospiraceae; genus CALGLS01. The sequence continues at coordinate 44,095 of CAKZUK010000153.1, read as the reverse complement.
TCGGATTGTTTTACGATTTAGTTTGACTAACTGCTTTCGCAAAAGTACTCAAATATTTTTGACATAACTTGGTTAAAGCATAAGTTGTTTGATGGAATTATTTGGGGCTTTATTTTTTTTACATTTTCTAAAAATAAGAAAACATCAAACAGTTTTATTCCGTCACCTAGAACAAAGTATTTGATTTAAAGTTGAAACATAAAAAATGAAAAGAAGTATAAATTGATAGTTACTAATTATGAACGTTGGTTTTCTATTGTTATGTGTACAAGGTAAATTTTAAGAACGAATATGGTGTTCATTTTTTTAGTAAGGTAAATGTGAGAATTCATTAGGATTAAAAATTATTTACAACAATTTTTTTTTAAATCCAGACAATAGAATTATATTGGTTCGGAATTATTTATTAATCACCTTAAAAATTAAACGACATGAGTAAATTTGATGATCAAATGGAGATCTATCTAGCAGAAGTAAAAAAGCATGGTTTTAAGCTTAAGAAAGATTTATTAACTGCTGTCGCAAAATCATTAGGCCCATCTATTTATAGAGCAAATTCTTCTAAAGTAGCTTGCTCAAAGAAAGATGAAAGAGACACCATCAAAAAGAATTATTTGATTAAGAAACTCGGCTTAAAAGATGGTCCAAAGCTAGATGAAGCAATCATAGAAACCTGTAAAGAAATGGGTTCTTCTAATAGAAATAAATACCGTCCTATATTTTATGCTTTGCTTGCTAAGAGAGTAAGAAAGGCTGCATTTTATAAATAGATTTTTTAAATAGCAATCATAGTTTATGAAGCTTTAAACAAATCAATTTATAGAATTAGAAAAACCGCAGGCTAATTAAAGCGTGCGGTTTTTTCCGTTACAATGGCTATTATCTTTAGGAATAGTTTTAAAACTATTTTAATTCATATTTTCCTTTCAGCCCGGCATTGAAGTTCCACTAATTCCCGGCGGCATCAATTCATTGGCAACATCTTTTAGTTCTTTCCAGTCCGGATAGTTTTGATGCAATTTCAAAATACCCTCTACATTTTGTTCTAGTCGATATACGTGGAAGAGACAAACGGCTTCTCGCTTAATTCGAGTCGAACTATTGCCATGATGATTGTCTGAGAGCGATTGATACGTTTCGAACACACTTTCAGATCCAAGTAAAGGCACCATCTCAAGCATGGTTTTCCAAAAACTTAACTTATTATACAAATGAGCATTTAAGTAAAACCATTCCTGGTAAGTCCAATCGAAAAAGGTACCTCTATTAATAATACTTCTCAAGGTGTTCAAGTATTTTTTATGCTCCTTTTGAGCAGAATAACATCTTGCTCGGATGACGAGAAATTCTGTTTTTCTGCGCCCCTTGATCAGCTTATTGACCTGATCCATTTTATCTTCCGCCATCAATTCAGAGCAAGCCCATCCTAAGTCATCTTCCACATAGTATGGCTCCTCGTCCTGTTCCATACTACTTTCAATCTCTTCCTGTTGCTCAATTGCAAAATCATCATCGGGATCTAGCTCACGAGCTTTGATTACATAATTGAGTGCTTGTTCATATTGTCCTACTTTGTGAAGGCAATTAGCTAACTCACGATACGACTCGCTATGGGCAGTATCAAATTCCACTGCTTTGTGGTAGCAGGCAGTTGCTTTGAGTGGAGCATCAAGCTCATAAAACGACCAGCCCAGTGCAAACCAACTTTCGGCTAGCAAAGAGGCATGTTCTTCAGGGTAATCACCAATAGTTTTGAGGGCTGGCTCCAGATTGTTTTTGTACCAATCGTATCCTTCCCAAATAATTTGGTAATATCCTTCGTCTGATATTTTTTCTAATATGTTTAAGGCTTCCCGTTTGTTCATGACTGTTGAAGTTTAACAATTCGTGTAAAAAATAATTCGATTTAAACAACTGATTATCAGTTGTTTATTTTAAGCCATTGTGAATTGTTTAGTCGATATTAATACATCAACATTTAAACCGGAAAATCGATTTCTTAGAAGATTTGTTAATTAAAGATACACTTTTTAAGGATTCATGGCGAATCTCAAATCAATAATCTCATATAATTATCTTACTTATTCATAACCAACAGTTTTAGTGCTATTTTCAGTTAAGTAATTTAAATATTTCTGCTAGAAAGAATGCAAAATTCATTTATGTACAGCTAAATGCTTGCCTAATCCTTCAAATTTTAAGACTTTAGGTGTTTGTTTTTGAGATTGCCAGACCACACATAATTAAAATAAACATATGAAGCCTCATTTCAAGCAGTTATCATTAGGATTTGGTGTTCTAGCCTTTATCCTCGGTATGGCTATTATACCTACTAATAATGGGGTGACTGCCTTTCACAGCGCTGATGAAATTCGGTATTTTGAAATGCGTATGGGGGCAACTGCTGCCATAGATTCTTCCCAATACTTCCCTACTGCTGCGCTATGTAGTGGCTGTCATGGCTATGATATCGATGGTATCGCTATGTTTGATAATGAAGGAGAAGATGTAAATATCCATGATGACTGGCGCTCTAGTATGATGGCCAACTCGGCAAAAGATCCATTCTGGCGAGCAAAGGTGAGTCATGAAATTACAATAAACCCTAGTCATAGTCTCGATATTCAGGATAAGTGTACCAGTTGTCACGCTCCGATGGGTAATTATACTGCTCATTATAATGGAGCTGATCATTACACCATGGCTGACTTATTGGTTGATACAATTGGTCTTGATGGTGTATCCTGCGGTGCTTGCCACCAAATAAGCCTTGAGAACTTGGGTAACACCTTTTCAGGGATTATGACCTTTGATACTAGTCGAGTCCTATATGGCCCTTACCCCATTCCATTTGCAGCGCCAATGAGTAGCTTCGTTGGTTTTGAACCAGTACACAGCGTACATATTCTGGATGCTGGAGTTTGTGCTTCTTGCCACAGCTTGATTACAGCTACAGTTGACTTAGATGGTGAATACACTGGAGATACATTTGTAGAGCAGGCAACTTATCATGAATGGTTAAATTCATCTTATAATGTAGATAGTGTAAGTTGTCAAGCTTGCCATATGCCGCAAATTCTGGATAGCATTATTATTTCTGATAACTATATTTTCCTAGAAGGAAGAACGCCTTACGGTCTGCACGAGCTAGTTGGAGCTAATACGATGATGTTGAAACTAATGCGAGAAAACAGAACTGCGCTGGGTATTAATGCAGAGGAAGAGCATTTTGATGAAACAATAGCTGCTACGCTAAAGATGTTGCAACAAAATACTTTAGATCTGGGAATTGAATTTTTGAATCAAACAGAGGACTCCCTGTTTTTCAAATTAGACCTTTTTAATAAAGCTGGACACAAATTTCCTTCTGGTTATCCTAGTAGAAGAGCTTTTGTACAGTTCCTAATGATTGATACGGAAGGTGATACTATTTTCCAATCGGGATCAATGGATAGTAACTACGAAGTGATTGGGCAAGACCCATCTTTTGAGCCACATTATCAGGTGATCAATGATGAGAATCAAGTTCAAATTTATGAATTAGTAACGGGCGATGTTGAAAATAACTTCACTACCCTACTCGAGCGTGCAGCAATTGCTCTAAAAGACAATCGTTTGCCACCTCTTGGTTTTACAACTTCACACGAAGTTTATGACACAACGCTTATCGCTGGAAATGCTTTAACTGATCCTGATTTTAATATTGAAAACGGCATGGAAGGTAGCGCTAGGGATTTGTTGCAATATCATATTTCAAGAGCAGATTATAATGGTGGTTTTGCCAATATTCAAGCACATGTTTATTACCAATCTTTGCCACCGCGTTGGTTGGCACCAATGCTGGAGGAAGACACTCCTGAGATTAATGCATTCCGAACGATGTATGAAGAAGCGGATCGCTCTCCAGTCCTGATGGCATCGGTTTCGATAGACAGTATTTTTGTTCCTTTCCTTGTGGGTACATCTAGTCCTGATACTGATTTGGAAATTGGTGTTTATCCAAACCCTACAGTTGATGGTTGGCTTAATGTTGACTTGCCTCTGGGGGCAAAATTGGAAGGTATTCGGATATTTGATTTGAACGGTAGATTGTTAGGTACGGCGGGACAATTATATTTTGAATTGCCCGAGTTAAGAGGTGCTTATTTAATTGAGATTAGGACTGATGTTGGTGTTGTAACTCAACGGGTATTACGCAATTAGAGAAGACTAAGGTAATCGATAATTTACTTTTAAGTGCTTGGATAAAATTGGGTCGACATTAATCAGTAGTTAAACTACCACTTGTTTTAGCAAGCACTTAGTTCACGGAAATTGGCTTTGCAATAAATTGGATAGAAACTTTTCTTCAAAGAAATATATGGCAACCAGATTCCTATGAAAGAATGGACTATTACAAGCAGATCGAATGTTCTAATCCGATCAATTGATCACCCTTATAGAAAAATAAATATATTATTGTTCATGTAAAATAGATCCTTATGAAAAAGACCGAACTCAAATCAATTGAGTTCGGTCTTTTTTTATTGTGAAAACAAAATTACTTTAGGTTTTTGCTACTAGTTCAAAATTAACTTAGTGAAATAAGTATTCCCTTCAGTCTGAACTTGAAGTAAATAAGATCCTTTAGCAAATTGCGTCAAATCAAGTTGTTCATTAATAGAACCTGAAACGGTGCCCAAGTCTTTTTGCAACAATTGTTGACCAGCAATACTAGTCACCATTAGCTTTACATCTGCAGCATTTAAACTCAATTCAACATTGATTAAACCATTTCCTGGATTTGGAAATACATTAACTGCATCCGTTTCGTTAATGTCAATCACCGCTACACCTAGAGATAATTGTACTGGAGTTCTATCGCTATTGCAATCAACTGGAGGAGTTTGAATTTCCCAGTCGTAGAAGTAGTAATAACGGTTAGTTCCAAGGTTAGATCCGGTAAGGCTAACTACATTGTCAAGTAGGTATGGGTAGTTAACACCTCCACTACTTCTTTGGAATCGCGGAGATTCAAAACCGAATGTAGCTTCGTTGTTGGATGTATTTGTAGTTAACATATAGTTTGAGCCTGGCTCGATTACAAAGTCTAATGCAATTCGACTTTCTCCTACTGGAACATTTACAGTTTGACTTGCAAGTACGACTCCATTTTGGTCGGTCAGTTCAATGATTCTTTCGCCCTCTGTGTCAGTAAGTACCTTCACTGAGTTTAATTTAAAAGAAACATAAGCATCAAAAATAACTTGGCCATTGTATTGATCGCCGCTGTATTCTGAATTACCTTGGTGGTCTTCTGGACCGTGATAAAGCATGTTTGCCTCTGAGTTTTCAACATAAAATGTTGCTGGAGCCGTTACGTTTGTAACAGTATAACTTGGGCCAGTTGCCAGTAGTGTACCACCAACTTCTTGATCATACCAGTAAAGATTAGAACCAATTGCCTCAAGAGTTGCGTCTTCTCCAAGTAATACTTGAACATCGTCTGCCGTTGGAGCTGAAGCCATTGGAACTGCTTCAACTAAAATCTCAGAAGAAGTAAAATCACCACACATACCTTCCACTTGAACGGTATAACTTCCAGAGGCAGAAACTTCTATTGTTTGCTCTGTCATGCCATTACTCCATTCATAGCTATTAGCCTCAGAAGCGCTAAGCATAACGGATCCGCCTTCGCAGAAAGTTGTCAAGCCCAAAGCCATTGCCGTTGGTGTCTCATCTGGGTCAACTGTGATCGTCACTACTTGTGAAACGTCATAACAGCCAGCTGCATTCTCAACAATTACAGAATAGTTACCTGCATTTGAAACCGTAATTTCTTGTGTATTTTCACCATTTGACCAGAAATAAGTTGAGCCACTAGGAGCCGTCAAAACGAGCGATTCTCCAGTGCAGAAAGTAGTAGTACCCGTGTAAACAACATCAACTGGATTTGGAACACAAGCTCCTTCTATAACTTCCATACATTGATTGATCGCTGGATTGTCAATTACATCAATAATACCTGATGGCCATTTTACAATCATGTGATCAATTTCGGTAGACTCGCCAATTCCAAAATGAGAATTAACTGAGTTTGAAATACCATAGCTTTCTCCTGCGCGCACTTCACGTACTTGCATGCCCCAGTCGCCATATATTTCGATACGCGCTCCTACTCCATCTCTATTACTTGTAGTACCAGTAAGGTGAACAGAAAAGTGATTGTTATCATTGCCATCATTCATCCAAAGAACATCAGGTGTTTCACTTGGATTGGTGTAAATGTTAGCATAGCCAGCATATACATCAACGAATCCATCGTGGTTCAAATCGCCAACAGCTAAGGATTCGATTCCATTGTCATCAAAAGGATTATCAATTTGCGTAAATGTTTTGTCTCCATTGTTGAGATAAACAGCATGAGTAGATCCAGTAACGATAATGTCCATGAATCCATCGTTGTCAAAATCACGCATGATACCTTGGATTGGAGTCCCTTGGTAGTCAAGACCTGCTCCATCAGTAATGTCCGTGAAATGTCCTGTTCCGTCGTTTTCTAAAAGTTGGTTTACATGATCATGATTGGTTAGAAAGCAATCGTAATCTCCGTCATTATCAATGTCATTGAATTCTCCAGTCCATGACTGGTAACCGATACGTAGGCCGTATTCACCTGCCATTTCTGTGTAATTATTGTTACCATCATTTACAAATAGCTTGTTGATTCGACGTTCGTCAGTTTGACTTGTAACACCTTGACGACATTTAGCAATGTGTAAGTCAAGGTCACCATCATTATCAAAATCAGTCCAAACACTGCCATAATTACCAGATGCATCTTCTCCAGATGAACCATTAATAGTCATGTCTATCCAATCGTTTTGAACTTCAAAGCCACCTGTACCGGTGTTTCTATAAATGAAACTTTCTCCATCGTCATTGCAAATGAAGGCATCTAGGAAACCATCGTTATTTATGTCAGCGAAGTTTGCAGCTTGAGCGAAGAAATTATCGCCAGGGAATTCAGTACTAGAGTACGTTAGACCTAAGTCATCTGAAATGATAAAACGACTATGTGTATAGTCACCTGTCATGAAATCAGCATAACCATTATTATTGCAATCTGCAGCAGTTAGCATCCATTGACTGCCATTAGCGACTTCACCGAAGAAGTATTCCGTAAATTGGCTACCATCTGCGCTTTGATATTGAATGTTCAACTGATTGCCTTGATCCATTCGAACCACATCGTCAAGCATATCACCATTTACATCAGTGACTCCAATGGCAACACCACTGAAATTATCACCGTTTAATAGAGCGTTTTGATTTGAAAAACTAACTTGAGATTGGACCTGGGTAGATATTAGAGCCAGGCAGAAAAAGAAGGATAACTTTGTAAAAATTTTCATACGTGCAAAATATTTAGTGTGTATCAATAATTTTAGGTCTAAAATAACTAATAAATATAGAAAATTTCAATAGGTATTCACAATATATTGGACCCAAATCTTATGTTTTGTATGGTTTAGGATATTAGTGCATAAATCGAGATGATTAATGTAACATTTTCAGTTACAGTGCTTAAGTGATTTCCTTCTGAGGTTTAGATAACTTGGAGTGGAGATATGAACTAGTCTTTATTATTCAGAAGCTAGTTTTTGCCAGCTAAGTCGGTCAAAGTTTTCAATAATGAAATCTTCAAATTTTCGAAGTGAGTTAGGGCCGTTGTGATTACGGAGGATGGATTTTTCTAAGTCGGAATCATTGAGGTAGGTAATCGTATTGGGTAGGTCAGAAAGGTATTTACCGTTTATAGGATAATGGTCGCTAAGAGAGAAATAATTAATTTGTAAAGCCTTTGTGAGAATGTTTTGTAAAAATGCTTCTTCAACGTGTGTTTCATATAGACCCATTCTATTGGAATGGTGCTTTCCATTCCATTGGGCTCTTCCGTCTGAGAATAGTTTAATTTCAAAGGTTGGGCAGTGGCCAAAGCAAGATGTTTTTTCCAGCCTTAGTGTTAAGTGCGGAGGAAGCACAATCTCTTCTGGTTCTACTAATTCAACATCGGTAGGTGGAAATTTATCAGTTTTTTCTGTGATTTCGATTTCTTCTTGATGGACTGGAGCTGGTTCAGTGGCCGTAGTTTTGCCACCAGTTTTTGGTGTACACGAAGATGCCAATAGCAATGAAAGTACCATACAACAAAGCTGTAGGTTAGACTTCCATTGCCATTGAAATTGAAACTTTTTAAAGATCACTTGTTATTTCTTTTTCTTCGGTTTTACATCTTTTTCTTTCGAGTCTTTAATTTTTTGTTGCTCTTTTAAAGCTGACTCCAATCGTTCTTGGAAACCACCTTTTTTCTTCTTTTTGGGTTTCTTTTGATAAGCAACTAACTCTTTTTCGAGTTTGTCCTGATTGATTATGTATCCCTTCGTGATGACAGTTTGGGCAATGTTGAAAATGTTGGAAAACAACAAGTAACAAGTCAAACCAGATGCATAGCTATTGAAAAATCCAAGGAACATTACCGGCATTAGGTATTGCATGTATTTCATGGCAGGGTTAGCTGACATGTCCATGTGTTTGGAGTTATAGTAAGTATAAATCAAGGTGGTAATTGCCCACAAAACAGTAAATAAACTGATGTGCCCACCCATGTTGAACGGTAATTCAAACCCAAGATTAATAAAAGCATCATAAGAAGAAAGGTCTGTTGCCCATAGGAAACTCGCCTGACGGAAATCGATTGATGCTGGGAAGAAACGATAGAGTGCAAACCAAATTGGCATTTGTATCACAATTGGAAAACAACCACCGAGCGGATTAACTCCATACTCCCGATACATTTTCATTGTTTCCATTTGCGCTTTCTGTGCATCGTCTCCATACTTTTCCTTCATTCCTGCAATCCTTGGCTTTAGTGCCGCCATTTTTGATTGTGAATGTAGCATTTTGTAAGTCAATGGATATAGCGCCAGCTTTACTAGGAAAGTCAACAATAAAATTACAATACCAGCACTTCCAATAAAAGTAGACAAGAAGTTGAATAATGGTCGAATGATCCAACGGTTGATAGTTCCAAAGAAACTCCAACCATATGGGATAACATCTTCCAGGCTAGCATCAAATGCAGCAAGTCTATTGAACTCATTTGGTCCAACATACATTTGCATATTGAAGGTATTCGGATTTGCTCCTCCTAGTGGAATCATTAAAGTTGTTTCCAATTTCTTTAAGTCCTCACTATTCTCATCTTCCAGCATCACCGTTGCTACTCTCCCACTGTTAAATGACTTTTCTGCAACAATTGAAGTATTGAAAAACTGATTGGACTGAGAAACCCACTTAACACGTTCTTTCAAGTCTTCTTCATCATCAGAAGTACAGGAGCAATAATCTGAATCATCTTCTGCTTCTTTGAAGTAAACACTAGAGTAAATGCGTTCGTAATAAGTATTTTTTTCGATTCGATCAAGATAGGTCTCCCAGTTTAGTTTGACCGCTCCAGATGAAGTATTGAGTGTATTTTCAAGACCATTACTCGTAACAGCGTAGTCAATTTTATAACCCTCATCACTTAAGGTATACTTTTGTTCGAAATAACCTGAGCCTGCATTCGCACGGAATGTGATGGTATTACCAGCCGTTTCGGCACTAAAGAAAAGATTCTGGGTGCTAACAATACCTGTGTTGGTTTGGAGTTGATATTCGAATTTGTTTTTATCATCCTCAAGAAGCGCGACTACCTTAGATTGTTCAATTCCATCGGCGTCATCATAGAGCTTATTGTAATCCTTAAGCTCAGCATTGACGATTCGACCACCTTTGTTGGAAAATTGAAGTTTGATAAGATCATTTTCTAAAGTGTAGAGTGTTTCAGTGCCAGAAGCGCTGGCAGCGAATGAACCATAAGAGTTGGCCAATCTTGCCTGTTTAACAGAATCTGGCTCCTCAATTTTTACGGAGGCTGTGTTTCCAGTGATGCCTATTTTTGCAAGACTATCTAACTTATGTTGCTCATAAGTTATTGAATCTTGTACTCGTTGTCGTTCAGCAATTACATCCGCTGGCTCAGTATTTAGGTACGACCAAGCGAAGAATAGTGCGAATATCAGCGTAATCCCAATTATATTATTTTTATCCATTTATGTTAATTCCTGATTATGAGGATCCCTTCCTACTTTGTTAAAAATGAGTAGCAAAGGTACAACTTTGTTCTTTTTATAGATAGTATGATGGACGAAATTGTGAAGGTTGTTAGACGAGCGAGAGTTTATTTTCTATGAAAGCACTATAGTGTTGCCACAATTAAGAACTAGAATTAGGAGATGAATCTGCCTAGTTGCTAGCCGATATTAGAATAAAGGATACTTGTTTATCACAAACTTCAAAATGTTGTAAGCTTGAGTCAAGCGGTAGGTTTATGCCTTTTTAGAGCATAGTATTGGCATTTGTAAATTGTCTGGTGATAAGCTCTGTTGTATTGAGATGGCTGAATTAAAGCTCCTTAAACAAGTCAGCAGGTATTATTTGGGATACTTGGATGTCTGTTAAGTCATAATTTTCGCCTCGACTGTCAGAAAGTAAGATTTTACCATAGGTCTTATAGCCTTTCCATGGTGTGCTAAAACGAGCTTTTTCATCTGTTGCATTGGTAAAAAAGTCCCATTGGCTAACAAGCTTGGTCTTTTTGTCAATATAAACATGGTATTTGTTGTTGGGTGTATCGCCTACTTCCTTGAAACTCAAGGATAAGATGTCTGCTTCCAGTCCCTCGTTTGTTTTACCCGATTCGATGTATTTTAAGGTAACTCCTGAGTCTTTTAGTTTAAAAGGCATTACCAACCAGTAAGAATCATTGATCCAAATACTTTTTGCCATATCAAGATACTTAGTCAGGGTATCGGGATGAGTTTGGATGCTGTTGTCAAGCATTACTTGGCCAGTGTTATCGTTGATGTTGACGATGACCTTGTATTTGTCTTTTTCGGATTCAATTTTCACAAGCCCGCTGTGTTTGTCCCACATTAATTTGCGAGCACCAAAGAAATTCCAACTGATAAAGCGCGTCTTCTGCCAGTTTTTGTAGCCACCCATTGCTTGCATGGTTTCATTGGCCAGAGCAATGGCTTTGGGATCTGAATCTGATTCGTTGAAGTCTTTTGCAGCGGGATAACTCAATTTAGTTGATGCACAAGAAATGAGAAATAGGAATGAAAGGATGCAAATTAGGTATTTCTTCATGCTGCTGGTTTGTACTGGTTTAATTGAGCGTGAAGATAAGCTATAAGCGTATCAATTTTATCGTTTTCTGATCATTCTTTGATGTTAGTCTATAGAGGTAAATTCCTTTTGTTGGGAATAAATGTTCCGCTAATTCGATTTTGGAATATCCTTTCGGGAAATCTTTAGTCGTCTTTTGAATTAGTTTACCAGTGTTGGTCATCAGTTCTAAAGTTGCTATTTCAGCATCTGGGAAATAAACTTCAATAATTGTATTTGTCTCAAAAGGATTTGGTACGTTTTGGAAATGTTCAAATTGGATGGGAACAGAAGTTTTTTCTGATTCAACCAGATCATCAAATCTTAATGAAATGTCTAGAAAATCAGACTCATATTGATAAGCTTCTTTTGAAACATATCTAGGTTCTAATCTTAATAATTCACTGATTTGTCCATCCTTTTTAGCAATAAAATTAATGCTAAACATCGTGTCTTTTTTAGAAAGATTAGTCCTTGAAGTATGGCTCCAATTGGTAGTAATAAGTCCTTGTTCAACATTGGTTTCACCAAAGCCTTGTGAGCCAATATGTTCAAGGCTAGATTTTCGAATAGATTCATACTTTAAGAAAGAATGATCGAATCCAATAGTGAATTGATATCCTAGCATTTCGCGGAAGTCTTTAGACTGAAAGGCCACCTCTACTCTATCTCCTTTTTTGAATTTTTGATCTTGAATGTTTAGCGGAAGCTCACCAACAAAAGACCGATCAAGTCCAGCACCAAAACCAGAGGGATCTGCATTGCCAGTTACATCTCCAATTTTGATTCCAATAAAGTCAGCGGCCGCTTGGTTGTTCGTCAAAGGATCGTATTCGTAAAGCTCTGGAAAGTCAGGAGTGAATGGATCCATTGGGTCCGGAAATACATAACTACTTTGTACAAATCGCCAGGATTCATTCAATGTAAACACGGTGTCAATTGTCAATATGATTTTGCTCAATAAAAGTATATCAAAGCCAGATATAGATCCACTTTTGTTTATATCTGCAGCAATTAATTTATAAGGACTATCAAGGGTGTCAATAAAGAGGATATGTTTTTTAATTAGTAGTACATCGAAAGTCGTAACTCCATTGTCAGCATCAACGTTTTTTGATGGAGTTACTGTTGTTGTATTCCCAACTATGATATCTTCAAACGCATACATTCCCTCAGTGTCAGATTGTGTGCTTTGGTTGGAACCAAAATCTAAAACTAAGTCGACATTATTGATACCTTCTCCAGAAGGTTTCGTAATGTGACCATTGATATCAACAATGGCAGGTGGGGTCAATGAAACCCCAATTGAATCTAATGGGAATGATTGGATTGATCGCCCAAAAGTCCCCGCAACCAATTCATTTTTTGCAAAATTTATTGCAAGATCATAAGTGATAATGTAAGGGAAATTACCGCCTAGTCGATTCCAGTTTTGTCCGCCATTCAAAGTTGTATATACTCCTCCGTCTGTCGCTACAAAAATGACATTACCTCCATTATTTGGCATCACTTCAATGTGGTTGATAGCTAAATCAGGAAGGTCGCCACTAATGTCCATCCAGGTATCTCCATTGTCAGTTGAATAATGAATATGAGAACTATTATCACCTGAGAGGTATCCAGAATGAGAGACATAAACGCCAGTTGGAATATCTGGTGAACCTTTTACGCAAGTAACGTAACGAACTGGTAATCCGTTTGATATGTCTGTCCAAGTGATTCCTGCATCCAAGCTCCTCCATACCTTAGCATCCGTGGTTCCGCAATAAACGGCAAGACTATCCATCGGTGCATCAGCGACGGTAGAAATCGTTGGTGAAATCTGGCCAGGCACTATTCCGTTCGTTAAGTCGCCACTAACTGCTTCCCAAAAGGGATTGCCTCCAGAGTCTGCTTTGTACACGCGATAAGTTCCACAATACATTAAATCCCGATTGTGTGAACTGATGATATATTGCATGTCCCAGTGAATCCGATCGGTCGTGTTTATTCCAAAAGTTGCCACCTGAAAACCTGAGCTATCGAAGGTTACCCAGATGTCTCCATTTTGTGTTTCTACAAAAAACTTATCATCATCAATGGGGTCAAAAGCTGGTTCGAAACCATCCGCTCCGAATACTCGATCCCAATTCGAAATGATATTGGCATTACCCGCTTGTGTTCCGTTATCTTGGGCACCACCATAGTAGGTGTCAACCTCATGAGGATTGTAAGCTACTCTATAAATTTGCGTTGTTGGAATGTCCTCAATATCTTGCCAAATGGTAGCTCCATTATCTCGTCGATAAAGGCCTCCATCTGTTGCCAGATAAGTATCTCCAGCACTGTCCCAAGCCATAAAATGATTGTCGACATGAGGGGAACCAGTACCGGTAGGTGCGGCAAGATTCCATCCTGTTCCACCGGAGCCCGAATTCCAAATTCTGACACCACAAAGGAAGATGTGATTATCATTATTTGGATTTACGAAAATGCGTCCGAAATACCAACCAAAACTACTTACTGGACTATTTAGTCCATTAGTTTCTCCATCCGTCACGGTGACCCATGAGTCGCCACCATTCGTTGTTTTGTAAACACCTTTTAAACGAAAAGTTGAATCAATAATAGACGCGTAAATTGTGTTAGGATTGCTGGCTGACATCGCTAAACTTGAGCGACTTAAAGCAGTATTTGTTGGAAGACCATTGTCCATTAAAGTCCAATTGCTACCACCATTTACAGATCTAAATATTCGGCCTCCTCCACCGGCAGCGTAAGAGTTGGTTGCCGATCGAATACGGTCCCAACCACAAGCATAAATTCGATTGGTATTGACCGGGTCAAGTACGAAATCAATGATCCCAGTATGTGTGCTGAGGTATAGTATTTGCGTCCAGTTATTTCCCCCATCAAAGCTTTTGTATAGTCCTCGATTTGTACCTTGGACAAATGGTGAACCCATGCTAGATGCATATACGATTTGATTGTTGCTTGGGTCGACTTGTATTTTTGAAATTGTTCCCATATCCTGAAGCCCCATTTCTGTCCAAGTGAGTCCCGCATCTGTACTTTTGTATACGCCATTTCCGATGTAAGGATAGCCTGTAATATTTGGGTCACCAGTACCAACATAGACAATGTCAGAGTCAGTTGGGTCGACTTCAATGGTACCGATAGCGAGGTATGGACTTTCGTCAAATATCGGATTCCATGTAATTCCATTATCTGTTGTTTTCCAAACGCCACCGCCACTATATCCTAAATAAATGATATCATCATTTTCTGGATCAATCTCTATGGTATTGATTCTTGCTCCTGCATTGCCGGGGCCTTGGACTGTCCAATCACTATCAAAACCATTGGGAGTAGTCGTTCTATTTTGATTTTGGGCAATAGCCTCATCAAATGCCTGCTTATATGCTCTGGTGTCAAATGTCTGATTGGGATATGCTCGTTGAAGAGAGGCAAGGTCATAGGGCTCGTGTTTCGTCTCGTAAGATGTAGCGACGATTGGTTCATTTTGCTGACAAGCATAGATGAAAATACAAACGAATACAGCAATGATATGGGTAGATTTTAACTTCATGTGGATTATCTATATGGTTTGCGGATTTGTAACTTAGCTTCTTTCTAAGAAAGATCTATTGCAATTTATTGATTTTTTCATTGAAAAACTGTCTAATGCTAACTGTACGTAAAATTTATTACCGTGGTCGCAAATATTGGTTATTACAAGCGGATACTGATAATAGCATTTCGCTTAGGGTAAAATCTATTGCTGAAACCAGATGGAGTCCTCGTAAAAATGGGTGGTTATTACCTGTGACGAAGGAAGCATGGAGTGATTTTCAGGTTTGTTTCAAATCTTCTGAATATCAGGTGGAGCGGGCTTATTTTTCACCCAAGCTCTCTGGTCATATGGTGCGGATTGAGTTTGAGAAAATGCCGACTGATAAAAGTCGGATGATTGTTCGAATGCGGAAATTTACAAAGCGGCATCTTGAGGTAATTCGACGGGTGGAAGATGCGAAATATCATGTAGATGTTCGGTGTTGGTCGGTGCCTGTTGGTCTGGTTGATGCCTTGCGGCTTGCTTTTGAAGAGCTAGATTGAGTTTAGTGTGTTTTGTTTGGGAGGCTAGCTCAAGTTGTGAGAAGGTGTTGTTTTCAGAAGATTGTGAACGGTGAAAGTTTAGTGGTATTGAAGCTAGATTATTTTGCCGTTTAGTATAAATAATTTGATCCCGTTACTTAGGATATAATGACTTTGAATAATGTGTAATGAATGTTGTGCTTTTGGTGATTAAAATTCATTTGGGGCTAACAAGGGATTCAGGAAGAAAAATTGTACCTTTGTGGCCTTTTTTAGAGGGGAATATGAGAGATGGATTTGATTAACTGTAAAATCTTATAAGATGTTAAGTACTAATGATTTAGGCCTTCAATACGGAAAGCGGATTTTGTTTGATGAAGTGAATTTGAAGTTTACTAAGGGAAACTGCTATGGTGTTATTGGCGCAAATGGGGCTGGTAAGTCTACATTCGTGAAAATTTTATCTGGTGAAATTGAGCCGAATAACGGTTCGGTAAGTTTGGAACCGGGCAACAGGATGGCGGTCTTGAAACAGAATCACTTTGAGTTTGAAGAGTTTAAGGTTTTGGATGTTGTGATCATGGGACACAAGGAGATGTACGACATTATGGTAGAGAAGAATGCCATTTACATGAATCCTGAAGCGACAGATGAAGAAGGTTTGCGTGCGGCAAATTTGGAAAATACATTTGGAGAAATGGGGGGTTGGACATCAGAAAGTGATGCTGCGGAATTATTGTCAAACATGGGAGTTAAAGAATACTTGCATGATAAACTAATGAAGGATCTGAGTGGTTCTGAAAAAGTAAAGGTACTTTTGGCGCAAGCCTTATTTGGAGAACCTGACTTCTTACTACTGGATGAGCCTACCAACGACTTGGACGCATTGACCGTGACCTGGTTGTCAGATTTCTTAGCAGATTTTAAAAATACAGTAATCGTTGTCTCTCACGACCGTTACTTCTTGGATATGGTTTGTACACATATCGTTGATATTGATTTTAAGAAAATTAGAATTACTTCTGGTAACTATACCTTCTGGTACGAAACTAGCCAGATGATGTCTCGCCAAGTTGCCAACAAGAATAAAAAGAACGAAGTTAAGCGTGCCGAATTAATGGAATTTATTGCGCGCTTTAGTGCCAACGCATCTAAGTCCAAGCAAGCGACTTCACGTAAGAAGGCATTGGCTAAAATAAACATCGAAGAGATTCAGCCTTCTAGTAGAAAGTATCCATTTATCAATTTCAAAACAGAACGTGAGCCGGGAGATCAAATTTTGAAAGTATCCAACCTGAGTAAGCGTGCACCTGATGGAGCATATTTCTTCAAGGATGTTTCTTTCACTATGAATGCTAATGAGAAAATTGGTTTACTAAGTAGAGACTCATCTGCTGTCAATGCTTTTTATAACGTATTGTCTGGAGAAGAAACGGCGGATACAGGAACAATAGAATATGGTCAAACCATCATTCACGGTTACCTACCTAATGAAAATGAAGCATTTTTCAGCAATGAGAA
The DNA here is from genome assembly GCA_937921775.1 of uncultured Saprospiraceae bacterium. Classification (GTDB taxonomy): domain Bacteria; phylum Bacteroidota; class Bacteroidia; order Chitinophagales; family Saprospiraceae; genus CALGLS01. Next base: position 27,247 of record CAKZUK010000153.1, on the reverse strand, counting down.
TGATCTTGATTTAATCAACTGGTTACGTCAATATTCTGAAGAAAAGGATGAGCAATTTATACGAGGATTCTTAGGTCGTATGTTGTTTTCTGGAGAGGAGGTGCATAAGAAGTCATCTGTTCTGTCTGGAGGTGAAAAAGTGCGATGTATGCTTTCAAAAATTATGCTACAGCATCCCAACTTCTTATTGTTGGATGAACCAACAGGTCACCTTGACCTTGAGTCGATTACTACTTTGAATACAGCAATGACTGACTTTATAGGAAATATGATCTTTACCACGCATGATCATCAGATTATGCAAACAGTTGCAAATCGAATTATTGAAATCAATCCAAATGGTATGATTGATAGCCTACTATCTTACGATGAATATATTAAGTCTCCTCGTATTATTGAGCAGCGTGAAGCATTAGCTACAGCTGAGGTTTAGGCTGTTTTTTTTCTAGTCCTATTCTAAAAGGGGCTGTTATATGAAGTTTGGTTGTTCTATCCATTCATTCACATATCAGCCCCTTTTTTATGTTTTAAAAGTAAGCTTACTTAGGTATGAAAATAGTCTTGATACTGCTGTTGTCTGGCTGTCAGTTGATTAGGTGACTTATCTTGAAAACAAAGGCTATCGTAAAGATTTTCAAACATTTATAGATTATTCTACAAAATAATAGAATTTTTCTTTTAGATTTACATTGAGTCTCTTAGATACCGTTCTTCGTTGACTTATATTTATTTATCTTTTAAATTTTTTTGTATGAATATTTTTGTAGCAAAGTTAAATTTTGACACGCGTGAAGACGACCTAAAAGCCGCATTTGAAGGATACGGTGAAGTAGAATCTGCCAAGATTATCACGGACAAATTTTCTGGAAAATCGAAAGGTTTCGGTTTTGTTGAAATGCCAAATGATGAGGAGGCTCAAAGCGCAATTGACGGATTGAACGATCAAGAGATGGATGGTAGAACTATTGTAGTTAAGAAAGCTGAACCAAGAGAAAGAAGAGATGATCGCCGAGGTGGCGGTGGTGGTGGATATGGTGGCGGCGGCGGTGGCGGCGGTTACAACAGAAGATACTAGAATTTAAATTCTAAATCTTTTTGCCAAAAGGAAAGCCTCTATAGTTTTATAGGGGCTTTCTTTTTTAAAATGATATCCTTATTGAATTATGAATCTAACAAGTCCCCTCCTATTCATTTGTTACCTTGCCATTATTGGCCTCCCTTCTAACTCAGATTACTTAGTATATCACAAACAAATAAATCAAGCGCTTCAACTCACTGCAGCAAAGGACTTTGTCGCAGCTCAAGAAAAAATGGAATTTACAATTGAGCAATTCGATTTTGTATTTGCCAAAGATTATATGATCGCAGCACAATTGGCAGCGCAAAACAAAGATGAAAGCAAAGCCATTTATTTTTTAGAAAAAGCTGTAGAAGGAGGATGTTTGCTTAGTTGTATCAAAGCCATTAGAGTATTTGATGATTTGAGAGAAAGTTCCTCTTGGGCGGATTTACTTTTGCAAGAAGATGTACTACGCAAAAACTATCTTGAATCTATTCAACTTGATTTATTAATAGAGTTTTGTGACCGCTATCAGTTTGAACAGGAAAGAAAAAGAAACGCATCTTATCAAGCAGCGGTTTACGATAATTTTAATAGAATAAAAGAAATTATTGAAGAACAAGGTTTTCCAGGTGAGCATTTAATCGGGCTGGATTATTGTAAACTGGCTCCCAGACTCCAAGATTGTTATTTGGGAAATTCAAAAGTCATAGTCACACTTTTACATTACGATTATCCAATTGCAGAACTTGGAGAGACCGTATTTTTAGAGGCGATTCGTGCCGGCAATTTACATCCTCGTGAATTCGCCTTGATTTACAATTATGAAATTTCGAAGCTCTCAGTCCTTTATAAAAAATCATTCAAAAAACTGGAACCATTAGCTAAATATCATTTCAATTTCCCTTTTGGAAAGAAAATAGATAAGCTAGAAATGGTAAATATTGATCGTGCAAAATTTGGAATAGTAGCTGTTGAGGTAGATGATGTGCTCTCTGTTATTGCAAAAGAATACGGAATGATTTTCAATTTTTCAGATTAATAAATTGAGTTTATATGATCATTTAATATGTCACCTAAGTTGCTGTTGTTCGCCTTTTATAAAGCTAAGAAAAAGTTAATATTTTTATCAGATGTTTATTTTTAAGTATATTTGAGCTTCAGAAATCACCTGACTTTCGAGTCATGAATTTTGAATAAAAAAATGGTACAGCTCACTAGTAGTATTTTTTAGTCAATGATTTTGGTTAGAAATATATTGTTTCTCTTTTAACCAAATGACCTTAAAAAACCAAAAAAATGAAATCACTTGCCCCAAGGTATCTCTACTCATCTATGTTAATTTTTATCCTTTTTTCTCAATCTCTTTCAGCTCAAAACCAAGTTTCAGGAACGGTACTAGATGTTTCTGGCACGCCCATCTCCTATGCCAACGTCCTTTTGCTTAGTCCAGTGGATAGCAGTCTCATTTTGGGAAGCCTTAGTGACGAAAATGGATTTTACACACTTAAGGTAAAGACAGAGGGCTACCTGATTAATGTTAGTATGCTGGGCTATAAGGATCATTTTTCTGACTTGGTTCAATTAGAAAATAATACAGGAATGCATATCATGCCCAATGTAATACTCAGGGAAGATAGTCAAGTCCTAGGTGAAGTTGAAATTGTAGGGAGGAAGGCTTTGTTTGAACAAAAAATTGACCGACTTGTAGTAAACGTAGCGAATAGCCTTACTTCCGCTGGAGGCACTGCACTGGAGGTATTAGAACGTTCTCCGGGAGTTCTTGTCAATCGGCAGACTGATGCACTTTCATTGATTGGAAAAGAAGGCGTGGTGATCATGATTAATGGAAAGCAAAGTTATCAACCTACTTCTGGTATCTTACAGATGCTGGATGGAATGAGCGCTGACAATATTGAGTCGATTGAATTAATCACGACGCCTCCTGCAAATTTTGATGCAGAAGGCAACGCTGGGTTCATCAATATTGTCCTCAAAAAAAGTACTGACCTCGGTCTCAATGGAAACTTGGTGGTCTCCGCAGGTTATGGAGAAGGTGAAGTGGGCTCTGCTAATATATCCCTTAACTATCGGAATAATAAGCTGAATGTTTTTAGCAGTTATGGTTTTAAGTATAAAGCTCAATTACAAGATTTTTATAACTACAGAAAAGTGATTTTTGAAGGCAATACCACTGTAAGTGAGGTGACTACCTTGCGTGATCCAATTCAGCTAAATCATAATATTCGCCTAGGCTTAGATTATGAAATCACCGACCAAACTATTGTTGGTTTTTTGCTCGGAGCGCACAATAACAAGTGGACGATGGACGCCATGAATGAAGGGCGAACTAAGGTCAATAACATTCTGGAAGAACAAGTCGAACTAACTAATGACGAGCGCAATCAGTGGAAACATATAATGGGGAACTTCAATTTGCAACACAAATTTACAGCGGATTCAAAATTGAATTTCGACATTGATTACTTGGTTTATGAAGATGAGAATCCGAATAATTATACGACCAGTTATTTTGATGGTGAAAATTCATTGCAGAAAATTGAAGATACCCGAAGTGATAAATTTACACCGATCAATATTTTGGTAAGCCAGATTGATTTCGAGACATCGCTTGGAGATAATGTCAACTTTCAAGCAGGAATAAAAGGCGCTTATTCTACCTTTACAAATGATGTAAGTGTTGATGTTTTAGAAAACTCAGAATGGATTAATGTGGGACAGTTTACAAACAAAAGTGATTTGGAGGAATCTATTTTTGCAGCCTTTAGCTCGTTTGATTACAAAGCGAATGAGCAAAATATGTTTAAATTTGGCTTGCGCTATGAATATACTGATTCGCAATTAGATACAGAAAAAGAAGGACCTGTAGTTGATCGTCAATTTGGAAAATTATTCCCTTCCGTTTTTTATTCCCATACCATTAATGACAACAATAGTTTGAATCTTTCTTACAATAGGCGAATAAGTCGTCCAACGTTTAATGACATGGCACCATTTGCCATCTTTATTGATCCCAATACTTTCTTTTTTGGAAATGCTGCTTTACAGCCTGCGATTTCTGACAATGTAAAAGTTGACTACCGACATAAATCGTATTTGCTTTCGGCCCAATACAGTTTCGAGGAAGGAAGCATTGCACGCTTTCAGGATCAGGTGGACGTGAGTACGAATCAGCAGGCCTTCTCTCCTATTAATTTGAAAAATACGCATGTCGTTTCAGGAACGCTTGCCCTACCCTTTTACATCGGCGACTTTTGGGAAATGCAGAATAATTTTATTCTTGTTTGGCAAAAAATAAACTCGGATTATAACGGTGAACCTTTTAGTCTTGAAAATACAGGCTACAACTTAAGTACGACTCAAACCTTTATTTTGCCAAAGGATTTTTCAATTGAATTGTCAGGCTTTTATAACTCATCTGGACTGTTCGGACGCTCTACTCTTGATCCGATCACTGGAATGAGCTTTGGTATTCAAAAAAAGTTTAAAAAGGATCGTAGTGTTTTGCGTTTTAATATCACAGACCTGTTTAACTCTATTGAATTCTCTGGTGGTACTTCCATTCCGACACAAGGGTTTGAGACTGACGGTGTCTGGGACTTTAGTAATCGAACCTTTAAACTGAGCTATTCTAGGAGCTTTGGAAATAATAAGTTGAAAGCCTCGCGAAATCGAAGTACCAGTTCGGAGGAAGAGCGTCGAAGAGTCAATTAAATGTTGGGACATAATTGGGTTAACATTAATCGGTGAAAGACTCTGGGATTAAACTATAGCTTAATTAAGCATAGAGATTAAGTAATGTACGGAAATTGTTTTTACATTAGATTGAGATGAGTTTTTGTTTCAGGCGACTTAAATTTTTTCGGTGTAGCCGTAGCTACAGCTAAAAAATTTAAGGAAGTATGAGACTAAAAATGGCTCCATCTAATAGTAAATTTAATTCTGTACATTACTTAAGGAAAGATGGATGGGATTTGCTTAAAATTTCCTACTTTGGTATTTTAAGTAAATCGTTCAAAAACCTTTTTCGAAATTGCCAATAAATAAGTGGATTCTTCCGGTCATAGTCATTTCGCAATTCTGTTGTACTTCCTTGTGGTTTGCCGGTAATGCAGTGATGCCCGATCTGTTGAGGACTTTTAATTTTGAGGAAAGTGCTTTGGGGCATTTAACTTCTGCCGTTCAATTTGGGTTTATCATAGGGACATTGGTTTTTGCTTTATTGACGATTGCAGATCGTTTTTCACCTTCAAGAGTTTTCTTTTTTTGTGCCTTGGCAGGGGCTCTTTTTAATCTAGGCACACTACATCATTCCAATACCCTTACCAGCCTACTTGCTTTCCGATTTACAACTGGATTTTTTCTGGCAGGTATTTATCCTGTAGGAATGAAAATTGCCGCTGATTATTATCAAAAAGGCTTGGGCACCTCATTGGGATATTTGGTTGGTGCTTTGGTTTTGGGGACTGCCTTTCCACATTTACTAAATAGTTTTGATGGTTTGGTTTATTGGAAAGTTGTCATTGAGTTGACGACTTGTTTTGCTGTATTTGGAGGTATGCTTATGCTCATTTATGTGCCAAACGGACCTTTCCGAAAGGCGGGACAAAAGACCGATTTCACTGCATTTTTTAATGTCTTTAAGAATAAACCTTTTAGGTCTGCGGCCTTTGGGTATTTTGGTCACATGTGGGAATTGTATGCTTTTTGGACCTTTGTGCCTTTGATGCTCAATCATTATATTGCATTGCATCCTGAAAGCAATTTTAATATATCGCTGTTGGCTTTTTTTATTATAGGAATGGGTGGCTTGGCTTGCGTAGCTGGAGGCTATCTTTCCATTCGCTTTGGGACTAAGAATACGGCATTCGCAGCCTTATTACTCTCCTGCATATGTTGTTTGCTTTCGCCTTTTTGTTTTCAGCTCAATACTCCAGCCTTATTTATTGCGTTTTTAATTTTCTGGGGTTTGGTGGTCATTGCTGATTCGCCATTGTTTTCTACCCTTGTTGCCCAAAATGCAGAAAGTGAAACCAGAGGTACTGCTCTGACGATAGTGAATTGCATCGGTTTTGCCATTACAATTCTAAGCATCCAATTGATAAACTATTTGAGTATTAGTTGGAATAAAGAAAACCTTTTTATTTTACTTGCTATAGGGCCGGTGTTGGGATTGATTGGTTTGACTAGCTCAGGTGAAATTAAGTAAGTACTTAATGCACGAAATTATTTAAGTGATATCTACAAATCATAAAAATGAGAAAAATATTTATCCTCCTTTTGTTTCTCCCTTATCTCCTATCTGCACAAGAGGAGTATGCTGACCCAATGGTGATGAACATCAGTGAGGCTATGCTTCGAAACATTGAGTCCATTGAATGTACCTCAACGACACATTTCCAAAACGACACTAAAGATTCAAAGGAAAATATCGTCTCCTTATATTTTGATAAAAAAGGTCAGTATGAGATTTATAAAACGGCCAATTACTTCGATCAAAAGTTAGGCGATCTTGAAACGCATACGATCAATTATACTTTTAGAAATGACAGCATTGTTCGGGAAGACCTTGAGGTGGTCGTTCAAGGGGCAGTTACTTTTAAAGAATTCATTTATGATGGGGAACTATTAATGGAAACGACCGAAGAAAGATTAATGAGAGAAAGGCCATTTAAAACAGTTTATCAATACCTTCCCAATCAGAAATTAGATAAGAAAATATATGCCGTCCGAGGTGATCCTTATATTCAGTATTCTTATGAAGGTGATTTTTTAATAAAAGAAGCTTTTTATCCTGATGAAGAAGATGAGCCTATAAATACGACGACTTATCGCTATTCTCAGAAAGGAAGCTTAGTTGAAAAGTTAAAAGTTAGTTTAGAAAATGGAGATACCATTGCTTGGGCGAAATACAATGAAAACGGGCAGCCAATACGACTTCAATACTTTGCAAAAGCTTATCAAAATGGCTACGGTACCAATGAGGAACTTGAACATTGGGAGTTTTTTGACTATGACGAAAAGGGGCTTTTGAAAAAGAAACGATTTGCAGTGGAAATGTATCATGCACCTAAAGAGGGTGAGTTTTTCAAGGAGATGTTTTATCATTATGAAGCTGATCGATTAGTGCGTATTGACTCTGTAAATGCAGTAAAACATTTTACTTACAATGACAAAGGTTTGCTCGTTCAAGTTATTTCTCAAAACAAAAAAGCAAATACAGATACGATTGCAATTGAAAATTTTAAGTATAATGAAAACGGTTTAATCCTAGAACATTCGACATTGGATTATATAAGTCGGGAAGGTTCGAAATGGGTTTATACTTACTTAGGAGACAAGAAAACGAGTCAAACTTTTTATACTTTAAGTCTTGAGAAAAAGTGCAGTCAGACCAATACTTATGATTTAAAAAATAAAGCTTTAATTAAAGAGCAGTTCTGTAGTTTAAATGAAAGGAATCTTCCTGGAGACCTTCCATTCGATCGTAGGGAAGTTTATTTTGATGACAAAGGTCGGCTGCTTGTCTCTATTGGTAAGTATGCAAATCATGACGGAGCTGTTCATATTTCTCGCAAAGATTCTTTTGTGATTGAAGATAATAGAATTGAAAAAATGATTGTGCATCAATTTAGAGAAGGAAATAAAGGGAGAGAAACAATTGCTTATTATAACTACAACAAGGAAAATGTTTTGGAACGTATTTATTCTGTTGTAGAATCAGACACGATTCATTATATTGATTACAAGTATGTAGATGGTATTGAAGTATTGAAAACACAATATGGTTATGGTCACACTTGGGATGGAAAGCCCCTAGGAAAGCAAAATCAAATAGAACACAATCCGAAGGAAAAGTACACGATAAAGACATTATACAAATTAAACGGTGATGTTGCTGGTTCAGAGCGATGGGATTATAATGAATATAAGTTGCCAATCAAGCACATTGTTATAGATAGAGGAACCGAAACACGAAAGATCTACAAATATACTTACTACGATAAGTAATAAACAAGAATAACTGATATGAATGGTCCTGATAAGAATAATAAATTTCCACTAGAAGCTTACCACCGACTTTGCTTTCTAAAAAATATAATTACCAATCCAAACATCATCGTTGGTGATTATACCTACTATGATGACTTTGAAGACGTAGCTAACTTTGAGAAAAACGTTAAATACCATTTCGACTTTACTGGCGATAAATTGATCATTGGAAAATTCTGTATGATTGCCTCTGATGTAACGTTTATTATGAATGGGGCCAATCATCTAAGTGAATCAATCAGCGCCTACCCTTTTGCCATTTTTGGGAATGGATGGGAAAATGCAATGGAAGGAAAATCGTATCCGAATAAAGGGAATACTGAAATTGGGAACGACGTTTGGTTGGGATACAAATCCTGTATCATGCCTGGTGTAAAAATCGCTGATGGAGCTATAGTCGCTTCACATGCTGTTGTAACTAAAGATGTTGCAGCTTACTCAATCGTGGGTGGCAACCCAGCTAAGGAGATTAGAAAGCGCTTTTCAGACGAAGATATTGACTTATTGATTAAGACTTCTTGGTGGAACTGGGAGATTGAGAAAATTACAAAACATAGCGCTGACCTTACTTCGGGGAATTTTGAATTTCTCAAAAGTTAAAGTATCTGCTTTTTTGACAATTTCTCAGCTCTTATTACCTAGCTTTGCAGTTAATTGCCAGTTCGCGACTGTATCCGTAGCTAAATATGCATATCTTTGTAAACGTAATCTTACAAAAAAAAGATCCTTAGTTTCGGTATGAAAATTATAATGAACATTACATCTCCTCGCAGCATATACATACTCCTAGTCTTTACTGTCATTTGTCTTTTTAGTCAAACTATAAGCGCGCAAAACGGAAGGATGCTTGGACTGGTTAATAATGAACTGGTAGAAATTGACCTTCAAACAGGTGATCTAACTTTTGTGACTAATACAAATATTCCAGCTGGCGTTGAAGTGACCAATTTAGCTTTTGCACCCATCAGCTGCCTGTACTATGGCATTATTAATCCCGACTCAAATCCAACACTTGTCAGTATTAGTTGGGGAGGAAATTATAATGAAGTTGGTGAAATATTATTGCCAATTGATCCGATCTATTCCTGCAAAGCTTTAGCATTTAATGACAATGATAATATACTTTATGCTTCAGTAAGTATGAATGATGATATTGGTGCTGGGGTAAACACTGCAGAATCTATCGTCGGATTAAATTCGACCAATGGAGAAGCTTTCTTTAAAACAACTTTAAGTGGAACGGTTGAAAACGATATTGATGATATGGTTTTTATTAACAACTTCCTTTATTTTAATGATGCTGATGATCTAAGTACTTCTAATTTTTATGTCTCCAATTTTGGAACAGTTGGTGCGACCATGACTGCATCATTGCTTTTGTCAACGCCTTATATTGGAAGTCAGGACTTATCAGTATATGGAGATCAATTATTTATCACCACTGCTGATCGTGGCTTTTATAAGTTTGACACAAACTCAAATTCCCTCGACTATATAGATGAAACACATGCTACTAGCGAATATAATGGCGCTCCTATTGTTGGTCTTGACTTTGGGGCCATTGAACTCTATTATACATTGATGGTTGATACGACTATTTGTGATGGTCAATCTCTTTCTGCAACGATCAATGTTATCGGTTCAATTATTACTTGGAGTGATGGACAGACTGGCAATACGATCAACATAACAGAGCCGGGTGACTATTGGGCAGATATTTTTATATTCAACTGCATATCTACTTCGGATACGATTCATGTAGAAGTAGAGGATTGTGGGCCTTGTGCTTTGCTATATAATTCGATTAAGGATAAATTAGACTTGGGGGCAGATACCACCATTTGTGATTTTCATGAATTAGAAATAGGCATTGATCTTGATTTTGATGTGGATGTCGTTTGGAATACTGGCCAAACTGGAACTAGCATAACAGTTAACGAACCAGGGACTTACGAGGCAACAGTTTTCTTTGAAGATTGTGAATGGCCAACAAGTGTCTTTACTTTAGAAACAGAGCCATGTGATACTTGCATTTATGTGGAATTGGCAGTTGAAGAAGAATTGTTTCTTGGTAACGATGTCACCATTTGTCTAGGAGATGAACATCAACTGGATATCGATTTGGATGATACATATAATATTGTTTGGAACAACGGAGAGACTGGACTCAATATCACAATAACAGAACCGGGGACTTATCAAGCCAGCATAACTACAGAATTATGTATGTTTGATTCTGATTCCATTGTTGTTTCTACTTCTGTCTGCGAACGACCTTGTGAGTATTTTATTCCAAACGCTTTTTCTCCGCAAGGAGACACCAACAACGATATTTTTAAGGTTTACTTTGGAACGGCAACTTGCACCTTGGTAGAAATTGAGTTATTAATATTTGATCGCTGGGGCGGTTTCCTATTTAAATCCAATGAGAACGAATGGGATGGTAAAATTGATGGTAGGCCAATTGGTGTTGGAACCTATACCTATCTTGCCAAAATGCTAATTGAGCAAGATGGAGAATTAAAAAATATAATTGACGGCGGAGATGTTACGGTGTTTCGCTAATATGTTTTTGTTCAATTCTCTCGAGCATACTGTATACTAGTTTTTAATTGACTTAGCGCACTCTCCCACTCTCCAACACTTATCGCATCTCCGTAAGTTTGATCTGCCTCAAGAGTTGCTGCTCTGATTTGTTCTTCCCATTCCAACAACATGGGGCCAACTACAGCTTCAGAAAAAGGACCTTCAATAAATTCCGACTTCAAGGTATCATACTCATCTGCAAAAGTGACCCAAGCCGCTACTAGTTTATCACAAGCAGCAGAGCGCTGCGAAAATCCAATAGCACCATAGCTAAATACATTGCAGTTTTCAGTGATCTCACCCCATCCGTCAGCTATTGGAGTGACAGGATTCACATCATTTATGATGTTCTCAAAGGCATGGTCCAAATCCCAAGGAATAAGATATACTTTGTTTTGACTTGGTTCTTCATACCAATAAAAGTTGTGAGGAGCACAATTATTAGAGCCTTGGCAGTACCAATGAAAAGCACCGTCATCATTTCTGATGGTACGATCGACGACAGCTAGCGCCAATGTTTTTTCAATGTCCATTCTGTTGGTAACAATGCTTGGAGCATCATCAGGATCTGCATCAGTAATTTGTTGTGCAAAGTTTCGGATGATATCAGGATTAGGATTTTCGTCTTCATTGGTTTGTAGAGCGGCAATGTAGCTTTCTTCGTTGTGCGGTTCTCCTGCGGTATTTAGCGGCCATATTTCTTTATACAGATTGCCTTTGCCATCGTCAAAGTTCTCTCTTGTGAATCGTCCATCAATTTGTTCTACCAATGCATAGATGCCAGAGAAGGTCCCATTGATGATAAGTCTCGCATGGACAGCTCTGGGCGCAGGAACACCCATTGACCTAAAAAGCCAATAGCCTAATCGCTCTCGCATTTGAGTCGGATCATTATTCATGGAGTGGAGCTGTAATTTTTTTAAGCCATAGAATTTGCTGTCTGAGCCATTCCAATTTATTTTTATTTTCATGGAAAGTTTGGTGCAGATTTTAAAACCAGAAGGATCGCTCCAGTTTGGTCCAGACACGCAACCTACAAATGCCCCAATTGAGCCTTTGTAGCGAATGCCAACAGGGCTAATTTTTTCGCCATCAAAAATGATATTTCCTTCTACGTATTCTTCAGCAGTAGGATCTGAATTGATATTGGCATAGTCAGTTGCAGGGATATTTATTTCAAAGGTGTGTAACTTGCTTTGATCGAAGATATAATCGGAATCGGTATTGAGATATTTTTCATCACCGGTGGGAATGATTGTTTCAACCACAAAGTCAGAAATTGGAGGTTCTGGCTCAGGGATTTCGTATTTATCGTCCTCGGAATTACATCCAAAAAGCAGAAGTGAGCATGCTAAAAATAGCAGTTGATTGGCTTGCTTCATCATTGTGTCTTAAACTTTAGAAAGTGTTTTGCATCCTATTTGCCTCCTAAAGTTAAGGAAAAAATTATTAGTATGAAAAGCCTAGTAAGTCACGCTCCTTCTTTCTTAATTGAAGGGCTGATTAACTAGGCTTTTTCTTTGCGATCTAGGACCTAGGATTATCATTTGTATGCGCAAGCTTAGAAAGGATGGCAAGCAGCTTTAATAAGCCTGTCATTGGTGCTTATGATGCAATTATGATTGAAGCTGGCAAGGATGGCGCCCTAGCGATTTCCATTTTTCGCCTGACGAAGTCGCTCTCTTTCGCTCTGATTAAACTTGTAAGTCAGTCCAAGACTAAAACGTTCGTGAACGCGCTTATTGCTGTTTTCAATGCGAAAAGTATCCGATTCAGATATAGTGCGTATGTTTCTGGAGTCCAGTATATTAAATGCTCTGATATTGATGTTTAGTTGATTGTTCAAAAAGCTCTTACTAGCGCCAAGCGATAAAACTTTAGTGGCGAGTTCACGAGTTTGAGCCCTCTGTTCCGCTCCATAATAATCGAGGCGTGCTTGAAGACGAATAGCTTTTGGAAGATTGACATTTGCAGTTAAGCGACCACTTGAGCTATTGCCTTTGGCATCTAGGTTTTGACCTAAATAACTCCCCCTCTCATCAAAATGAAATAGGTTTATTTCAGCATTCAAGCTTAAAAATTTAGCTGGGCGATACCTTAGGGATAGCTCAAAACCTATGGCCTCTTTAGCCTCAATATTGACCGGTTGGAAAATGAAAGTACCTTGTTCATTTTGCGACAGATAAGTTGAGAATGGATCAATCGTATGTCGAAAATAGATAGCTGGATTGATCGTGATTTTATCATGGGTACTCAGGAAAGCCAATTCCATGGCATCAGAAAAAGCAGGTTGTAAATTAGGATTACCAATTTGCTGTAAGTTGAAGTCCTTTATTTCTGTAAAGGGATACAAGTTCCAAAGGCTTGGTCGATTGATTCTTCTAGAGTAAGAAACTTGCAAGGTGTTTTTCTCTGAGAATGCGTAGGATAAATGAGTCGACGGAAATAGGTTTAGGTAATCATCTTTATCAGAAAAAATGTTTGCCTCGTCATTGATGTCCAACATGGTATACTCGGATCGCAAACCGACCATGAATTCAAAGCCCTTCCATTTGCTTTGATATTGCAAGTAAGCGGCGGCAATTTTCTCACCGTACTCAAGTGAATTATCCGTATTGTCAAAAATTGACCATTGCTCATTCACAAAAGATTCAGCTTTATATTCATTGGTGACAATCCTGTTTTCTAGTTTTACACCAAGATCAAACTTACTTCCATTTGCTATTGGATGACTATAGTCTGATCTTATGACGATGTCCTTACTGCCGGTTTCTGAACTGGTCCGGAGCGCAGTGGCGATGTCTTTTTCATCGAGATCCCCTTCCGTTAGTAAGTCCCAATCTTTATCACTATTCCAAAAATCATATTGGAAGTCAATTGTAAATTTCTGTCCTTTTTTGTCAAAACTGCGGGTATAGTTTGACTCCAGTTGATTGTAATTTCTTTTCTCAACGGAGTTTCCTTTTCTAATAATTTTGGAAGTGGTGAAATCATCTTTGAGGGAATAAGTTAAAAAGGTCTCATCGGTATCTTTAGTTTGGTCTCTATAAAATGCTAGTGTCGCACTGTTATATTTGTCGAAATAATAATCCATCCCAATGTAGGCAGACAGTCCGTCGTCATGTCGAGATTCATCTTCCACTTGGTCGAGATAAGAGGTGTTGCCGTTTTCCGTTTGTGTTTGTTTGGTGGTATAATCACCATTATAGTCAGAGTATCTCCAGCGGAAATTGGAGAAAAGGTTGAACTTTTTATTTTTGTAATTGATTCCCGGAAGGATCATGTGATTAGCAGGGGTACCAACCGTCACTCCTAGTTGCCCATTCCAGCCCATGCCTTTGTCCTTTTTCAAGATAATGTTAACGATACCCGCAGAACCACTTGCATCAAAACTAGCAGAAGGATTAGTGATGACCTCTACCCTTTCAATATTGCTACCTGGAATTTGATCCAAAGCATTGTTCATCGTTAATCCTGATCGTTTCCCATTCACTAAAACTTGAACATTGCTACTTCCTCTCAATTCTACCACGCCAGTTGGAGAGACAGAAACTAAGGGCACCTGATCCAGAACCTCGATCGCAGTTCCTCCTTGGGACAGCACATCTTTGCCCACATTAAATACTTTTTTGTCGAGCCTGATGTTGTAATCGGATTTTTCGGCTGTAATTGTTACTTCATCAAGTTGGGTCTGATCTTCCTCTAAAGTGATATTTCCTAGGTTTATTTTTTTATTCTTTTTGTCAAAAACAACAGATTGTCTAATACTTTTAAAACCTAAGTATTGAATATCCAAAGTGTAGCTTTGAAATGCAATGTCTTCGAATTCAAAATTGCCTTTTTCATTAGATATGGCACCTTGAATTAGTTTATCTTCAAGATCCAATAAGCTTATTGAGGCATATGGAATAACGTCTAAGTTGTTATCAATTAGTTTGCCTTTAAGTGTAGCAGTGCTTTGTGCATTTAGTAGAAAGGGTAAACAAAGAATCGTCATTACTAGTTGAAAGCTGTATTTCATGATTTAGTTTTTTGGTTACGATAAAGTAATTATAACGCAATGATACAGGCAAAAGCAGCAAAAATAAAGTAAACACTTTTCAACTGCTCATAGTGCTTGTCAACGGAAAAAACCTTTGGAATAAATGCCATATCTTTGACTAAAGAAGCGAATGACTATTGAGTAATTATTTAAATTCAAGCATCAATAATAGATGAGACAGTATTTGAAGTATTTTTTGGTGTTAAGCATTTTGCTCAGCTTAATGTTGAGTTCTTGTAGCCCACCAGAGGAATTTATCCAAACTGATTATTACTCATTGCGAATGGGTGATTCAATGCATTGGGCTCATAGTGAGTTTCCTCCAGAAAAAGCGATAGACAATGAGGACATTACTGGCAAGGGGATCTTTTGGGTTCGGATCAATGCCGATTTTCCAGATGTTGCTAAGCCATATACAGATATAGGAATTACGGTTGCAGCGATGGGGGCTTACGAAGCTTATTGGGATGGTGTTTATATAGGAAAAAGCGGGCAGTTGAAAACGGCTACACTGCCCGAGATACCGAGTAAGTACATGGTGAGTTATCCATTGCCAGATACTTTAGTTTCCGTTGGTAGGCACACCTTGGCTTTGCGTATGTCAAAGGACGATCCGGTCTCCAGGTTTCATGCATATTTTTTCGCGGATAAGTACGTCGACTTGCTACAAAAGCCATTGAGGGTAAGTCAGTATATGTTTATATTGGCAGGAGCTTTTTTGATTATTTCAATTTACTTTTTGTTTATCTTTTTCAATCAGTCAAGAGAAATTCCAATTCTTATTTTTAGTATCATTTGTATGATTTTTTTGGGATTGATCCTAATGGAATATTTAAAGCTATTTTATCAATATGAATATCCTTTTCAGTTTAAAAGGTTGGATATTATCGCTTATCTACACCTATCGCTTACCATCTTATTTCCTTTGTTTTTTGTATTGCAATTTTCATTTCCATGGAAACGCTATCTATTTGTTATTCTGGGAGTTGTGATTCTTTACCTAGAATGGAACTATCACGGTGACTATGATAAAAATGCATTGCGTTTAAACATATTGATGTGGGCCTTTTCTACTGGAATTGTAGCTTATGCTGCTTATGCAAAAAAGCGAGGTGCTTTGGTAGTATTATCGGCCTTGATTGGTGCAGTGTTGATCATCTATTTTATGCCACGGATTTATATTCCTTTTGTTTCTTACTTCGATGTGGCTTTGTTTTTTAGCTTTATTCTTATTGTATTGTCTATGCTCTATTTGATGACGATCAAACGAAAGGAAGAGCAAAAAGCCTATGAAGCATCATTGATTCTTTCAGAGCGTTTGAAGAATGAATTACTAAAGAAAAACATTAAACCTCATTTCATTATGAACACCCTAACTTCTTTGATAGATTGGGTGGAAGAGTCGCCAAAAGATGGGGTTAAATTCATATCCGCATTGGCGGATGAATTTGAGGTATTAAATCAAATTGCAGATTATAAACAAATTCCTATAGGACAAGAAATTAAACTTTGTAAAAGCCACATAAAGGTAATGGGCTACCGAAAAGAAATCAACTATATCTGGGAAGACGAAGGTATTGATTCGAATGAAATTATTCCTCCAGCAGTGATCCATACTATTGTTGAAAATGGGGTGACACATAGTCTCCCTGACGAAAATGATGCGATAACTTTTCGCTTGATTTATAAAAAGAAGAATGGATTTAAAGAATATACGCTTCGTACCATTGCTACTAACAGAGCAAAGAAAAAATTCAAACTAGTGGAGGGCACTGGGATGAAATATATAAAAGCACGCTTACAAGAAAGTTATCAAAATGATTGGAAGATTGAATCTGAAGCAGTTGATGCGGGCTGGGAAACAAGGATAGTAATTAGGGAATCTGATTAAAGTATTTCTATTGAAAACTAAGACATCATGAAGATTTTAATAATTGAAGATGAAGCTAGAATTGCCAAGCGGATTGAACGGATGGTGCGTAGTATTTTAGGTTCCGAAATCACATCAATCCAATTGTGTGATTCTCTGAATAGTGGACAAGAAATTATTGCAAGCCATCCCATAGATTTACTTTTTCTAGATTTAAATTTAAATGGAGAAAGTGGTTTTGAAATGTTGGAAGATGTAGTTGCAGAGTCGTTTCACACCATTATTATTTCTGCTTACAAAGATAAGGCAATTGAGGCCTTTGAATACGGTGTCCTTGATTTCGTTGCCAAGCCTTTTGATGAAGAACGTTTGGCGAAAGCTTGTCAGCGAGTATCAATAAAAAGAAATGAGGCACCTCACATTAAGTTCCTCGCGATCAAAAAGAAAGGTCGTCGATCATTGGTCAATATTGATGACATTAAATACATAAAAGGAGCTGGTATTTATACGGAGTTGTTTCTGAAAAATGGTCGTACTGAAGTACATAACAAGTCATTGGAGAGTTTGAACTCCCTCTTGCCAGATTCCTTTGAGCGCATTCATAAATCTTACCTAGTAGAGATGTCTTCTGCTCAGGAAATTATCGTGGAACCAGGAAGCAAATATAGCTTGGCATTGGCCGATGGTGAGCGACTCCCGATTGGACGAACAAGATATAAAGCACTTCAAGAGAAATGGTTTTCTTGAGATAAGGCGCCTGTATGTTGATGCTACTTTAGCGGGCCATACCTTGAAATGACTGAAAGTGTTCTCAGAGTTTTTTTGTAAAAAAAAAAAACACCCCCAACCAAAAGGCTGAAGGTATTCGTTCTACTTAAACAGTTGTCTTAAAAAACAATCTGCTTAATCATGCAAAGTTTTTTGCTTAGCAGTTATTTAATCCTTATCCCTTAAAGACATTTAGCTATAGGATCTGATCCGTTTCATTAGTAGGCAAAGCCGAGGGATAGTCAAAGCCAATCGTGGAACCTAGGTTCCTACTAGCTGATGGTATCTTCGCAAAGCTTTCTGCTCGTCGTCTAAAGAAAGAATCAAACCGACCAGTTAAGCCATTCCAGAAAATAGATAAGACCGACTCGTCATGCTCTTCTTCTTCATATTCCACCTGTATTCCAGATCCTCGTCGATATACCTCTACACTTATGATGCAGACGAAGGCAAGGATCACACTGAATCCAACAAAGAAAGAAAATAGACCTCCCCAAAAAGTAGCATTCTTTGATTTAGAATCCTGTACTTTCGAAAGTGCTGATTCTCCTTTGGCGACTGAAGCTTTAAGACTTGCTTTTTCTGAAGCAATGGCTTTACTCTTCTGACTTTGCCACCGATCAAGCTGTTTGCTGTAAGAGGCCTGTAGGCCAACAATGGCACTCGCCTTTTCAGTTTCTAACTTAGCTACTTTCTTACGGTATTTGTCGCCTTGACTTTTAGCCCATTTTAAGCCTCTACTTAGTTTGCCATCATATTCGCCTACCTTTAGATTTGCTGTCTTGATTCGGGAATCATATTGAGCAGTCGTTCCAGCGATAACTGATTGTTGGTTGTCTTTAATGACTTGTAAGTCTGCATCTAGCCTAGTGTAGATGTCTTGTACATTGTTGCGGTATTCTGACTTTAACTCGGATTCGTCAAACAGATTTCCAACAGGTACATTCGAAACAAAAGCATGATTGATACCGTTGGTTGACATTCGAAATGAAAGTACTCCCATTCCAATCGTGATCATTAGCACAATGGCAAATAATCCGATGTACCAGACATTTTTCAAACGGTTCCATACCACGGCACGAGTTAGTACCTGTAAGAATTTACGGCCACCCAGTTCCAAAAGCGAGACCACTAAGATCATGGCAAAAATGGAAACCAAAACGGAAATAAATTTTGAAGCACCGGCCATTTCACTTTGTGTGATATACCAAATGGTGATGGCTTCTGTCAAGCCACTAATGACTTGAGCGACTTTTCCAATGACATCAATACTTGGTGCAATTGGACGAAAAAGATTGTAGAAATCCGAGTTTGTTGCTGCGGTTTCTTTTGCTTTTAGTTTAACTAGTTTATTCAAAATAAAAAATTTAAAAAAAGATTCTTTGCGTTTTTGAATGACCTTTTTCAAGGTCAATGAACACAATAATCTTCTGAATTACTACAGTCGTTCGCGACCTGTAATTCATAATAGAGAACACCTGAGACAAAAAATCAGGATAGATGGATCAATAAAATTGACTTACTATCTGAATCTTTGTTCAGAAATAATAAACGTAAAAAAACTTGTTGGTAAACTCTATCTGACGATATGGGTAAGGACCCAAAGATAAATAATTAGGATAGGAAAATTTACTACCAAAAAACAATTCGTACATAATTATAACGTGCTTAGCTTGCTTTGGTCACTTATATTTAGAAAATATTTTATAATCAACTGATAGTCAGTCTTTTAAATAATTCAATTTGAGCCTGTTTTATCAGAGGCTTTTGTATATTTACGCTTGACCGAACAATGTATATAATCTAAACGAAGGATACTTATGTCAGCCAAATTTTTTGAAAAACCAGCAGATCTTCGAAAGTGGTTTGATACAAATCATGAAAAATTGACTGAACAATGGATTGCTTATTATAAGAAAGCTAGCAAGAAGCCGAGTATCACTTGGGATGAATCGGTTAAAGAGGCCATTTGCTTTGGTTGGATAGATGGACTACGAAAGTCTATTGATGAAACAGCCTATATGATTCGATTCACTCCTAGAAAACCGAATAGCATCTGGAGTTTGAAAAATATGAAAACGATAGATCGCTTGATTAAGGAGAAAAAAATGAAACCTGCAGGAATGGTCATCTACGAAAAACGAAAAGCTGAGAAGACTGGTGTTTATGCTTTTGAACAAAAAGAGGCAAGCGAGTTATCAAAAGAATTTGAATCTCTTTTTAAAGCGAATAAAAAAGCTTGGACTTTTTTTGCAGGACAGGCGCCTTCGTATCAAAAGACAGCCATCCATTGGGTGATGAGAGCGAAACAAGAGAAAACTAGAGAAAAGAGAATGGATGATTTAATTATAGCTTCTGAAGATGGACTACGCGCAAAACCTTTTCGTTATTAACTGAAAAACAACAAAATGGCTTGGATAAAAACAATCAGCTATGAAGACGCTGATTCAAAACTAAAGAAACTATACGACCGAATAAAAGGTCCTGACAATAAGGTTGACAATGTGCTAAGTATTCACAGCCTTCGCCCCCACTCTCTTGTTGGACACATGGCTTTATATAAAAACGTACTGCATAATTCCAACAACACATTGCCGAAATGGTATTTGGAAGCTCTGGGAGTATACGTTAGTTATTTGAACAAGTGTGACTATTGCGTCAAGCATCACTTTGAAGGATTCAAGGGCCTATTGTCTGATAATGTGAGATCGGATCGATTTATGGATTTAGTAAAAAGTGATCAGCTTGTAGATTTCTTTGATGCAAGATTTTACAAAGGAGTGGTTTATTCAAAGCAACTTACACTTCATCCTCACTCAATTTCTGAGCAGAACATCAATGATTTAAGAACCGCAAGCTTTACGGATGGTGAAATTTTGGAAATCAATCAAGTCACTAGTTATTTCAATTATGTCAATCGAACGGTACTTGGGCTTGGCGTAAATACGAATGGCGATATTTTAGGGCTTTCGCCAAACAATAGTGATGATCCTGATAATTGGTCGCATACTTAATATTCTGTAACATAAATTTGAATGAAAGATATACTTAAACATAAACTAGTTTTAAAAGAAGCGGCAGTAGTAGAACAACTTCGTCGATCTTCCGATGTGCAGTTGCACCCAAGCTTGGTCAATGCTCCTTTGATTTATGATGAATTAGGAGCTCAAGCTTTGAAAGATCTTTATCAAGCTTATCTGAAAGTAGCTCAAAAAGCGAAGGTCCCTTTTCTAATGTCTAGCCCGACCTGGCGCGCAAACGCAGAGCGAGTGAAGGCTGCAAAGGTAGCTGACACGATCAATAAAGATGCAATAAAATTCATGCAGCAAATCCGTGAGGAACAATCTTCTGGTCAAGACTTGATAAAGATTGGTGGTCTAATTGGTTGTAAAAACGATTGCTATAAACCTGAGGAAGGTTTGTCTGAAAAAGAAGCGGAAGAATTTCATAGTTGGCAAATAAATGAATTAGCATCCGCTGGGGCTGATTTTCTAGTTTGCGAAACTATTCCCTTAGTCAGCGAAGCAAAAGGAATTGCGAAGGCAATGGAAAAAACGGGTCTACCCTACTTTATTAGCTTTGTAATTTCCAGAGACGGCCTTATCCTTGATGGAACCAAATTGATAGATGCTATTCAGGAAGTAGATGGTTTTGTGAATCGAAAGCCACTTGGATATCAAATCAATTGCGCTTATCCTTCCTTCCTTTGTGCTGATACTCAGCCGCCTGAATTGTTTGAACGATTGATTGCCTATCAAGCCAATGGATCTGCTTTAGACCATTGTGATTTGGATGGTGCAGATGACTTGGCGATGGAAGCTGTTTCTGATTGGGCGGAGCATATGAGGCGTTTAAATCAGAAATATGGGATGAAAATTTTAGGGGGTTGTTGTGGGACTGGAGTCGAGCATCTGGAGGCACTAGTAAATCAAATTTAGCAAGCCTTTCCAAATTTGCTGAGAGCCTTCCTAAACGGTTAAGCACTGAGATTTCAATAAAGAATAGTTATGTTCAGACTCTTTTTTTAAGACAGCCTGTCTGATTGAGGGAATGTCAAAAAAAAAACGTTTTCACTAATGCAAGCTGAATAGTTACAAAAAATAAATCAAAAAAAATGAACACAGCACTAGTAAATATTGATTGGCTACATCAAAATATAAATGATCCAGATTTAGTTATTTTAGATGGGTCTCCTGTTTCCAATAAGGCAAACATGAAAGTGAAGCATCCCGGAATTCGGATCGTGGGTGCACGCCAATTTGACTTGAAGAATACATTCAGTGATCAGGAAAGTAATCTCCCGAACATGGTACCATCCGCAGCTGTCTTTACAGAAGAGTGCCAGAAAATTGGAATTAATGCAAATAGTAAAATTGTGATTTATGACAATCTTGAAATTTACTCTAGTCCCAGAGCTTGGTGGTTGTTTAAAATAATGGGACACAAAAATGTTGCAGTTCTGAATGGAGGATTGAATGAGTGGCTAGCTACAGATGGAATGACAGAAGCGATTACTGAACAAACATTTTCCAAAGGAGATTTCGTTGCAGATTTCGCTCCTAAGTCAATCAAAAATGCAAATCAGTTACTTGCCAATATAGACTCTAAAGAAGCAATCGTAGTGGATGCTCGATCTGCTGGCCGATTTAATTCAGAAGCGCCAGAGCCTCGAGTCAATGCTCGAAGCGGACATATCCCTGGCTCTTGTAATGTGCCTTTTTCAAAGTTGACGAAGGGCGGTAGATTTTTACCAAAGGAAGCATTGAAAGTGATTTTCGATGAAATGAATTTAGGGAATAAACCTTTGGTTTTTAGTTGTGGATCAGGGATGACCGCCTGTGTTACTTTGTTGGCTGCCTCGCTTGTTTTGGAAAATGACTTGGCATTATATGATGCTTCTTGGTCTGAATGGGGAGATGGAGATGCGGAATTTCCAGTTAAGTAAGTAAGACTTTATTTTACCTAGCCTCCCATCCCCAGTTCAATTTATTTTGTTTACAGTTGATTTCTCAAGTTGAAAAGATAGCTTTAGAGGTAACTAAATTGTTGCTTCTTCAGCAAAATTAGCATTGTGAAAATCAAATTTTCCTTCATTTTATTGAAAAAGATAAAAAGCCTTGAATTTTAGTCTTAAAATTAAGGGTAAACTTTTTTTTCACCAAACAAAACCTTAACTTCGATATGCTACTCAATATGTAATATTTCTACATATACGATTTTTAAATCATATGCAGAAATATGTCTTTAGTTTACGACTTCTCCTTTTAATATAAACTAAAGCAACTTTTAATTACCAAATGGATGTCTTCCCATTCTTTATTGAGTGGAAATCATCTTACTAAGCTTGTTCCAATTTATCTGACCTTTACTTTGTTTCCCAAAGTAAAGCAGTTATATATTTATTGCGCGCCATTTGTACTTCGTACAAACGGTAAAGCAGTGATATATACGATACGTTTATTGCGGCCTTAACTTTTCTCGATTCTCTACTTTACTAACTTAAAAAATATAAAAATATATAACCAAATTTTTTGACCCCAACTTCTACCCTAACCATGCTAAATGAAAAAAACATAATGAAAGGACTAACCTCCCTTTTTGTATTTCTAATTATCTTTCAAATACACCTCTTTTCACAGAATAAAGAAGAATTGTTATTTGAATTTAATTCGGCCACTATTCAAAATGAATTAGTTGGTAATTCCTTTGATTTTAATCAAAATCAAAAAAATAATCTTTCTCCATATAATCCTATTCGTTTTTTAGCAATCTCAAATTTGCAGGAAATACTTCCTCTTGTCATTTTATATGACATCACTCAAAATACAACCTCCTCCACTGAAAATACTAATGAGAATTCTACACAAGGAACGCCATCATCTCTTTCTGCCAATTCATCTCTAGAAAGTCCTGTCAACTATCTTCTTGGCCAATTTTTTGACTCCTTATTTTCTCCCGAGCAATACTTTACGAACTCTACTCCTGGAAATAATAGTGACACGCCATCTTTTATTGTAACTGTCACTACTTTTAATTGCCCGGCTGCATTGAACACAAGTTGTAGTATTTTCGACCTTCCTCCTTATCCAAACTTAGATGCTCTCTTAGCAGCTGGAGGAGACACACTTTCTGATTGCGGAATTAATGTTGCCAGTTTCGTTTTGTTGTCTCAAATTAGTGATGGATTTACTTGTCCTGAAGTTATTATTAGAACTTATCAAATAAATGACCTCTGTGGAGGCTCTGCTACCTGTACTCAGACTATTACAGTGAATGATACCACCTTACCAACAGCTTCAACACCGGCACCCACTGTTGTACAATGCACAGCACCTGCAGCAGATATAAATGTGGTAACCGACGAAGCAGATAATTGTACGACTAGTCCAGTGGTTACTCTTTTTAATGAAACAACAGCAGGCACCTGTCCGATTACCATAACAAGAACCTACAGAATCACGGATGACTGTGGCAACTTTATAGATGTGGATCATGTGATTACAGTGAACGATACCACAGTACCGATAATATCCTGTCCCAGTAACTCTACTTTACAGTGTTTAGCAGAAGTACCTACCCCTGACATATCCTTACTCTCAGGGTCCGATAATTGTGGCTTAGTAAGCTATTCATTTCAAGCTGACGTCGACAATGGTTTAACTTGCCCAAAAACTATTACTCGAACTTATCGAGCAACTGATGATTGCGGTAATTTTGCTGAATGCATACAAGTAATTACTATTAATGATATTACTGCACCAACCTTAGATCCAGCACCACCAAATACTTCTCAGGAATGTTATCCAGACATGGTTGATCTTGCGTGGGCAGACAACTGTGATGGAACGGGAACCGTTTCTGGTGTCGATGTTAGTGATGGAAATTCTTGTCCAGAAGAAATTACACGAACTTGGACCTACATTGATCTTTGTGGGAATTCAGTTTCGGAGTCACAAGTATTTATTCTAAATGATTTAACACCACCTACTATAATTTGTCCAGCAGCTGATACCGTTAACTGTCCATTTAATATACCAGATATAAATGCAACAATAGCTACAATAATTGCAACAGACAATTGTAATAGTGTTACTGTTGAATGGGTAGCGGACGATGATACTGGATATTTGTTTGATGGAACTGGTTCCTGTCCCAATACAATAACCAGGTATTTTAGAGCTGTGGATCTTTGTGGAAATGCAGATACCTGTGCTCAAATAATATATGTTTCTGACGAATGCACGGGTAACAATGATTGTCCACTTTGCGAAGAAGAGACGCCTTTCTTTTTTGTAAATTTAGATGGCGTTCCAGATAGTGTTTATGTCTCTCCGCAGTTTATAAGAGCAGGTCAATGCTGCCCTCCTACAAATCAGCCAAATGCAAGGTGTGTCTTATTCCAAATTATTTTAGATCCAGAATCTGTAGGTTTTGTTTTTGATATTTTATCTGGTGGAAGTCCTGGTGGTTCTGAGTCATACGAAATAAATTGTGCTGGCGAATATGTTGTTGGTGATGGTTTTTGTATTACTGATCCAAATTTAACTTATAATATCACGCTTTGCCAGCCGGGTAATAATCCAAACGTTGTTGGAGTTACTGCATTCCCAGGTTTAGTACTACCGGGAGATATAGATGTACGTGTGAATTGTGATGCAACTATCGAAGCTACTGGAGTATCCACTACTTCTACGACCTGGACAAGTATTTCTCCGGGCGTTCCTGGTCAGTATGATTCTTATCTGGCTTGTACTTCTAATTGTCTTACAAATACTGTTACTACAGATGAAAATGCGCCTTCAGAAATAGTTTATGAAGTTTGTGGAGATTACGGATCTGATTTTTGCGGGACACCAGCATTTGAATGTGAGCAAATTACAGTTGCTGTCTTTCCAGAAGTTAACGCTCTTATAGATTCAATCCAATTTTGTGGTGTAAACACAGAAGAACTAAGCCCGATTGTGACCCCACCAGGGACTTACACTTATGAATGGTATAGTGGCCCAAATGGTACTGGGACATTACTAGCAACTACATTAAATTATTTACCAACAACTTCAGGTATCTATTCCTTTATTGCAACAGAAGATCCTTCCCTTTTTGATTGTGATACAGCTATAACAAATGTTCAGGTATACATAAATCCAGTGCCTTCTTTTACGCTTGGTACTAGTCCATCAATATGCCTTGGATCTTCATTCGATATTTCGCTTCCAGATGAATTTACTTATATTTGGACGCCAAGCACAGGAGTTGTTCAAGGAGCCACTCAGGGATCCTTTAGCATAACTCCTACTTCTAATACAACCTATTCGGTAACAGGACTTTCAACTGCAGGCTGTTCTGCTGTTCAAAGTATAACTGTCACAACAATTGAATGTTTGGAATGTCCTACGCAAGATTATTGTTTGCCAACCGACATTGTACAGTATACCGCAGTGTCTCAGTTTGTGTCAGCAGGAGGTCTTGTAAATTATCCTTGCACCGTTCCAGACGCAAATATTGCTTTGGTCACTAGTGTGTCAGATGGCAACAATTGCCCAGAAACCATAACAAATAGCTATGAAATTTGGGATGATTGTGGTAATAGAGATACTTGTGACGTCATAGTTACATTGACTGATCAAGGCATACCTGTAGTGACTTGTCCATCAAGTTTAACTTTGGAATGCGGAAGTCCATTGGACACTGCAAGTACCGGTTCTCCAACTGTTATTGACGACTGTAGTAGTTTTGTTATAACTTATGTAGATAACACAACACCAGGTTGTAGCTCGGAAGATTTTACTTTAACAAGAACTTTTACAATAACTGATCTTTGTGGAAATGTTATAAGCTGTAATCAAATTATCACTGTAATAGATTCGACTGCCCCCGTTATTACAGGTGGTATAAACGGTAGCTCAAATTGCCAAGGTACTGATCCTAGTCTAAACACAGATTATTTAGATTGGATTGCTATTAATGGAGATGCAGTTGCTACAGATAATTGCTCAAATCCGGTGATTTGGACAGCGACACCTGACTCATGGAGTGGCACCTGCCCAGATATTATTGATGTTAATTTTACTGCAACTGATTCCTGTGGTAATAGTTCAAGCGTAGATTTGGTTTTTATAATTAATGTACCAATATTTGTTGATCCTACTGACACCAGTGAAACAATAAATTGTGAAGCAGATATTACTGTAGGTACACCTCCAACTGTTTTAGATGCTTGTGGCAATACCATTACGCCAACAGGTCCTGTAGTTTCTGCAGCACCAGCATGTGAAGGCGATATTACCTACACTTGGACCTACACCGATTGTGCAGGAAATACACAAGATTATGTGCATACCGTCACGATAGAAATACCGCCATTTGCAGCGATTCCACCTACGAGTGAAACAGTGGATTGCGAAGCGGAAATTGTAGTAATTACGCCACCTGTAATTGAGGATGCATGTTTGAATATCTTGACGCCAACAGGCCCTATAGTTTCTGCAGCACCAACCTGTGAAGGCGATATTACCTATACCTGGACCTACGCTGATTGTGCAGGAAACACACAAGATTATGTGCATACCGTCACGATAGAAATACCGCCATTTGCTGCAATACCACCAACGAGTGAAACAGTGGATTGTGAAGCGGAGATTGTAGTAATTACACCTCCAGTAATTGAAGATGCATGTTTGAATGTCTTGACGCCAACTGGTCCTGTAGTTTCAAGTTCACCAGCATGTGAAGGCGATATTACCTACACTTGGACCTACACCGATTGCGCAGGAAACACAGAAGATTATGTGCATACCGTCACCATAGAAATACCGCCATTTGCTGCAATTTCACCTACGAGCGAAAC
>CAKZUK010000152.1 GCA_937921775.1 uncultured Saprospiraceae bacterium | reverse complement strand
CTTTTTTTAATTTTTCAAATTGCAAGTTCCGCTGATGAGATAAACCCTTTTCTTCTAGAATTTGGAGCCATAGAAACTCTTTCTCAAACTTGGTCTTCAGAATTTTTTCCTGTATTAAATAGTCTTGGAGTTTTAGAAACAAATCAGAAACATCTGTACTCAAGTATTTCAATTCGGATTCAGACTTGTGTTTTCGAGCATTAATTTTTTGGAAAGCCACTTCCAATACCGGAGGTAGTTTTGCCTTTTTATGAAAGGTCACATAGTAATCATATGCCTTTAAAAGCCGCTCCGCCTTGGCATACTTAAGCTTCAGGTGCGCTCCAAACTTCTTTACTTCAGCTGGCTTTAAAGTATCTAAATGAGTTAAAAAAGTATTCTTTTTCATGGGATGATTTGACGGTGAAAAGTAAAGTTACTAACTGCAAGCAGTAAATCAAACTTTGCTTGATTAATTTACTCTAGACATGTGTAAAGTGTTTTAGATTAACTAATTGAAAATCAGTAAGTTAAACTTTTTATTTTTTTGGTTGAATAATATAAGTAATTATTTTGTTATCAAATACTGCAAGTCTAATGCCTTGAATTTATAAGAATAAAAGTAGCGGTGAAACGGTGAATTCTGTCATTGGAAACCACGAAAATCAAAGTGATATTTGTGAAAGAAAGGGGAGAGGTACACAGATTAATTCTCCATTATATGATACTATTTTTCACTCATTATGAAAAATCATGGCAGATAACAGGAAACTCATTTTAGATAAATTTCAAGAGCATGTAAATACAAGCTATAAAGACTTTTGTGTGCGGCATGATATAGAAGCTTCCTCAGAATCCTTGATTACTTTTTTAATTGATCAGAATTTAATTCCAGCAGTGAGTATAAAACGATTCACCGTCAAACAAGAGTTTGAGCAATCAGTAGAGTTGAGTATCCCTAAAAGCAAAAAGATTGTCGCTTTGTCTGACAAGTTTAATATTCCGGAGCGAACAATATGGGGGATATTAAAGAAAGGGAATTAGCTGGGTTTCGGTCGCTGGACTTCACAGGTCGACCGAGAATTTATTTTGGCGGTCTAGCTAGCTATCTAGATAGGCTCGACAGGTTTAAAAACATTTCTAAGAGCGATGCGGTCAAAACATTAAGGCAATTGCATTTTTGGCCGGCCTGTTCAGTGCGGCATTTGTCTTCTTCTTATTTCGGCCGGGCTGAAGTATGGGAAATTGAAAGCCTTGAATAATTAAAATAAAATAAGAAATGAAATATCTACTACTAGCTACGATGTTTTCATTTTTAGGAGTTTATAAAATTAATCTATTTAGTGAAGATCACGCGTTTTTATACAAGGGGGTCATATATGTTGCAATTATATTGATCCCCATTTATAGCGCTTGTAAATATAAGATTGACGTACCATAAGGAATACCCTGCTATGGAAGGAAAGAAAATTTAAGGGAGACCTATTCTTTCTCTTATTATATTACCACAACTCGATATTAAATGGAAAGAATAGTAAAAATAATATTAGCGGTCTTGTTGTTTTTATGCTTGCTTGATATGCCTTATGAATATTATCAACTGGTTAGATTTATTGCTTTTGGGGTGTTTGCATATCTAGGATTTATAGAATTAGGAAATTCAAATCAAGCACTTGGTTTTAGCTATATCATGCTTGCATTCTTATTTCAGCCATTTCTTAAAGTAGCACTGGGCAGAGACTTGTGGAATATCGTTGATGTGATTGTTGGGATTGGATTACTTGTGTCACTGCTCAAAAAAAGGACAAGTCATAGGGCTAATGAAAACAACCGAAATCATTGAATGAAAGACCAACTATGAACGATGTAGGCATACTGTGCTTGTACAAGATTGTTCTCAATTGTTAAAGAGAAAACACTCGAATCATTACTATTTAAAATTTAATATAATTTAGAAATTCACCTCCTTTGGAGGTGGTCATGTTTTGAGAGCTTTGCATTCACGTTCTGATAATTGCGAGGTGTTTGGAGCATATAGCGATGAGGGCAATGCCATGGAAATAGGAAAAATCTTGTTGAGGAATATTGAATATTGAATATCGAATTCGGAATATTGAATGTCCGCTCAAATGTGTATCTCTTTAATATTGGGTGAAATCATTATCATGCCTGACGGCCTGTCTAACTAACCAGATAGACTCCGACTCCGACAGATTCAAAATTTCTATATGATCATGACATTGGCATTGAGGCCTAGAATGCTGTGCCTTCAGAAGTTGTCAAACCACCTTCTTGGAAGGTGGTAGTTGACTAGCTACAAGAAGGGAAGACTTTAGTTTTTAAATAGATAAAAAATGGCTCTACAACAATGCTAATGGAAACGGGCTCTATCTTGGACTAAGTGATGACCTTTGAGTCGTACCTAGCTTAATGACGACTGCTTATCCTCGCTTTTACTTCAGGTGAAGCTGATCATAAAACAAACAGCCACATTGCTAAGGAACCACCAAAAAAGCACTATATTTAACTCATTAAATAATTGTTGATATCCTACCTTGAGAAAATTTACCAGAAGGGAGCTTATAAAGCTCTTGCTTTAAACCAACTATAAGACGTACTTGATCTCAACTAGAGATCAAACATTTATCAGTCGCCAGCTAATAATTACTTACAAAACTTATAAAGCTTCTCTATGGGAAAATCGCGGTTTTATTTTATGCTATTCGCAATGACTCTTTCAGTTTTTGTCAGTTGTGATAAAGATGAACTTGAACCGATTGAAGAAGTGAGCAATAAGGAGGAATCTATCTGTTTTGAGGACTCAACTCCAACAGATCTCAATCATACTTGTAGTCTTGCTTTCGATTCTATTGAATATTGTGATAGGGAGTTTATTGGAGTTTTTGGTCTAGAGCAAAATACCAAAGAATACATGCCTCAATATTGCATGGATGATGAATCATTGATCTATACTCGTATGGATGGTCAATCTAAAGACTTTGTAGTTTATCACAAATATCATATTATCGGTTCAAGTATTTCTTTGTTTTATGATTACTGCCTTGATGGTAGAAAGTTTTCAGTGTGTAAAATATCGGAACATGGTGCGGTCATTCTGGAGTCTGAAGATTTAAACATTGGATTCACCATTCGAGCAAAAACTGATATTGATTCGGCAGAACCAACTTCTGGTAAAGTTGGAGATTTTATAATCGTGAGCGTCCGTACGATATTATCAATCTAAATAAACCAAACCCATGTACG
Organism: uncultured Saprospiraceae bacterium; assembly: GCA_937921775.1. Taxonomy (GTDB): domain Bacteria; phylum Bacteroidota; class Bacteroidia; order Chitinophagales; family Saprospiraceae; genus CALGLS01. Next base: position 4,052 of record CAKZUK010000152.1, on the reverse strand, counting down.
ACCTAATAGGAGACATTCACGGCCATGCCACCAAACTAAACCAACTACTTAAAAAACTAAACTACACCAAAAACAAAAACGGCGTCTATCAACACCCCAGTCGGAAAGTAATCTTCGTCGGAGACTTCATAGACCGAGGACCAGAAATCAGAGAAGTCCTACAGATAGCAAAAACAATGACCGACGCAGGCACAGCCCTAGCCGTCATGGGCAACCACGAATTCAATATCCTCTGCTATCATACCAAAAATGAAGCAGGCGAATACTTACGTCCTCACAGCGATAAAAATCAACAGCAGCAACAGGCCACCGAAGCAGCCTTTCGCGATCATCCAGAAGAGTGGGTCATGTATTTGGAATGGATGATGGCCTTGCCAATTTGGTTGGACTTAGAAGAGATCAGAGTCGTACATGCCTGTTGGCATCCCGAGCATCTGGCAAAAGTAAAGCAAGCACTCTCAGGAAATCGCTTGACACCAGATTTTTTGCAAGCCGCTGCTATCGAAGGGAATTGGGAATATGAATCCGTCGAAATTTTACTAAAAGGTATCGAACAAGAATTACCCGATGGACAATTTTTCCATGACAAAGATGGACACCCTCGCAACGCCATGCGCGTACAATGGTGGCGATCGCCCAAAGGGTTGACTTTAAAGGAATATGGGATTGGTGCAGTCTTCCCAGATACAGCTGTTCCTGAGAGCTGGGAGAATAATTTCTGTTATGAACCCGGGGATGTACCCGTTTTTATAGGTCATTATTGGTTGAAAGGCGAGGTGACATTGAAGAGTCCGTCAGTATGTTGTTTGGATTTTAGTGTGGCCAAAGGCGGGGATTTGGTGGCTTATCGCTGGGAGAGTGGGGTAGAGCTAAGTGATGCACATTTTGTATGGGTATAGGCGGCCTGTGTGATAATCGTTTAAACTTCCAGAATAGCATTAGATGAAAGCCCCAATGCTTAGTATAAAAGTTATATCTCATGTCAAAATCTGCTAGAAAGGGGAGAAAGATATCATTCCCCTTCCCAGACAAAAAAACTATTCTTTCTCCTTCTTTACTTCGTCTGCTCCTTCCGTTTTTGCCTTGTCAGCCTTTTTTTTGTTCTCATCGGCAGCAGAGCCAAGCGCATACATGCATAGCTCCTCAAAGTCAGCTTTGTTGTCTATAGCGATCTTGTGTAACTTTGAAAAACTATCCATTACCTCTTTGGGGATACTTCCACCTCGTTGACTACTTAGCCATTGTTGTTGGAAGTGAAGCGGGTGTAAGCTGTCGTCTGGGTTGCCTACGTATAGGTCAAAAGGCACTTTTTTTCCTGCGAAATCACAGGGTATTTTAAATTTTTTCATGATTAATTTTTTTATAAGTTATTATAAACCTGCGAGTCGAACTAGTTCTTCATATAAGGTGTCTTCCAACTCACCTTCATGTGATATAGAAGATTTTAGCGAAAAGCCATTGCTATTTTCTATTTTGATATTGTAAATTGATTTCTTTTTGGTAGCAATGTTTAATTGATCACGAAGAGAATCTGCGATCGTGTTAATGGCTACCTTTCTAAGGTCGGTATCAAGAGCTGCTTGGGATGAAATGTTGGCTAATAGTTTCGCAACTTCATTAGAGACTTGAGCACTTTTTCCATCTAAATATTTATTTATTTTTGAGATCGTTTTTTTATTAACTACTTCACTATAGTTAGGTAAACTTTCAATTGCCTTTTGGCGAACAATGTCTATATCAGTTAATGCATTAACAATTGAATCAACAATAATTGGATTGATAGACTTTAGATGTGATAATAATTCAATCGCTCCATTTCTTGCGGTGTAGCTATAGTGGTATTTAATGGTTTCGGGTAAAATACGTAAGGCCGTTTTTTTATTGACAATAGATTGAAACACTTCAGAATAATTTGATGCAACTTTAGCGAGTAGCATGCATAGGTCTCCTGCCAACTTTACTTTTGGACGATTAATTAGGTCCTCTTCAAGTTGATTAAAAGTCCATTTTATTAAAATCTTAATTAAGTCGGTGTTATTTCCTATTAGGTTTGCAACGCGCTCGCATTCACTTTTGACTCCACTTTCAGAATAATAATGATTTGAACCAAGTCGAATCAGTTCTTTTTTTAATGCCTTTGGATCTGGAATGTATTTTGAGAAATTTAATTTACCTAAGCTTTTGGCCTCTAGAATAGCTTGATCTAATCTAGACTCTAAATCACTAGTACTTTCTTTGATAGATAATAGAGATTCTCCTACAATTGAAATCGAACTTAGTTGGTAGTCTTCTTCTAAAAATAGTAATGCGTTTACAGAGCTTTCATCTTTTATTGCTGCTGTGATTAATTCCTGAGTGACCAAATCTTTATGAATGCGAATATTGTCATTATAAGAAAGCTTGCCTAAGGCCTCCCATAGTTCGCAGCCAGTTGAAGGAACGGTCACTTTTAAAGAATTGAAAATTTCATGTATAACTTTTTGGTTTGTTCGTTCAATACTTGTTAATATGCGATGGACTATTTTTTGTTCTTCTTTTTTTCCTGCTAAATGAATAGCTACCAATTTGGAAATGAATTCAGGACTGTCAAACGTATAATTGTGGTTGAACCAACATAATATTGAACCGATTGAAGGGTTAGTAATTTCGATTTTATTCGTTACAGACTTGAGATGATATAGGAAGTCAAAACCTAATTTTTGAGAAGAGTGGGTTCGATATTCGTTGGCAGAATTTGGAGACTGTCCGTGTATCGCGATTGCCGCGCGGTATTTTAAACGATCCGGATGATGTTTAATGATTTCGATTAATGAGTCTAATATTTCAGGATTTATCAATCCGGTCTCCGCACGAATCAAGTTAGAAAATGTAGCCAAATCTTTACATTCATGATTTGCCCAGTGCTTAATCCATTGTAATTCACCAATATCTTTAAGCTCAATTAGCGGAAGCAATACTTGAATCGTATCAATCCGTTGTTGTTCAAAAAGCTGGTCAATAAAATTGACATATCGATTATTTAATGGCAATCCTGTTTTATTCCTATTAAGCAAATTACGAAGCGAAATTTCTGCTTCTTTTTTATTCAATATATTTTTTACCAAAATCCCATCAATATCTCTCTGTTGGAATCTATCATGTAGCTCTTGAGTCATACACATCAAAGTGAAAACTGACCAACTAGACTTTGTTGTTGCGGTGTCTTCTGTTTGCTGAGAGATTGGTTCATGTAAATCAATTAGATTGTTGTACTCTTTTGATAAAGCCCGATTTAACCAATAAGGACTCGAAAAAGACTTGTTTATCATTTCCCAGCTTGGGTACTTCGTAGCTATTGGTTGGTATTTTTCTAGAATGAGCTTTAAGCTCCTGGATTTTTCTTCATCATTTAATAGATCAGGAATTAAGTCCATGGCTTCAAACACTAACTTCTTTTTATCTTCTTCGCTAACTAATTCTGCCGCAAAAAATTTCGCTCTTATTTGATTCGTTACGGTCTTTATATCAGCGCTTTTAGTCCGTATTAATTCTTCTGGATGTTCACCACTAATTAGTTTATTCAAATCACCTATGTATTGAATTGTTTCGTCATTGTTGAAAAGAATAAGCACCAATGTTTCTCTTTGTTGGGTTAGCATAAAAGCTTCGATCCAATTTTCTGCCTGATCGATATTGCCTAAGGATTTTAGTAGGATGCGTTCTGAGATGAATGAGCTAATATGCCTATTAATATTTCGGGCCGTTAAAAAACGAATATAGGAATGATTGATTTGCTCTAAACTGCTTAGTGCATAATCTGTTAAGTCACCTGCTCCGTAATGGGATAAGACTAAATTTTGAATTAAGGAACTATAATTCTTGTTAATGAAAATTGATAATGCAAAACTTCTAAGGTCGGGATTGCTTTCCATTTTGTTCCAAAGCGCAGAAATGAAAAATTCTTTTAAGAAATTATAATCGTCCGGCAATCCATCTATAATTCTAATAGCTAGGATCAACTTTTCGAAATCATCCTTAGGGTGCATGAAGTGGGAAGGCATTTTCCAATTAAA
>CAKZUK010000151.1 GCA_937921775.1 uncultured Saprospiraceae bacterium | reverse complement strand
TTTGTAGTTTCTTTACAATGAACGACTAAGAATATCGATGTATCCTCTCTCGCTTGTGCGGCACATTTAGCAAAATTCAAGAAGTAAGCCTAAAGTCACAATGCCACTGGAGCTATAGTATATCTAGTCTCCCCTCCTCCTTTACAACTTGCATAGTAAAAATAAGGGCAAAAAAAATCCGTAAACCAATTCAAATTAGTCTACGGAATTCCGTTACAATTTTATCTAAAGATTAACAACGAGTCTCTAAACCGAACCTCGCTTATCATTTTTAAACCCAATCGTCTTCTTGTTAAACAAGAAGCCGCTCTTATCCAGTTTGAATGGTTCAACATCTTTAAATGTCAATACATTAACCATTTCCGGATCGCGCTCTTCAACACGAACAGCAGCAAGACGTAAATTCATATTCTTCAATGCTTCAATCATAATCTTACGAATAGTACGTGCATTTCCAAAGTACTTGTCTCTAAACTCGTGAATAAAAGTCATATACTTTTTCATGTGTGCCTCTGCTTCTTCCGTCATCACTACATCATGCTCATCCAACATCATTTTTGCAATTTGCATCAATTCTCCTGGATTGTAATCTTCAAATTTAAGTACCTTATCAAAACGAGAGCTAAGTCCCGGATTTGTTTTCAGGAATCTTTCCATGTTATCAGGATAACCAGCAGCAAAGACGAAGAATTGACCTCTTAGGTCTTCCATTCTCTTAAGCAAGGTTTGAATGGCTTCGTTACCGAAATCACCGTGGGCACCTCCAGAAGATTGCATCGTCAAAGCATAAGCTTCATCAATGAAGAGAACACCTCCCATTGCTTCCTCAATTTTTTCTGCTGTCTTAATCGCTGTTTGACCAACAAAACCCGCCACTAATCCCTGACGATCCGTTTCTATCATATGCCCTCTTTCGAGTACACCTAGTGCTTTATAGATTTTAGTTAAGATACGTGCAACAGTTGTTTTACCAGTTCCTGGATTACCAAAAAAGACGGTATGTAGAAAGAAAGTGTTGAGTACGTTCTTATCTGTTTCGCGATAATATTTAACCAGGTTAACCAAGTCAGCAATCTGTTCTTTTACTTTTGTCATACCAATTAAGGCATTCAATTCTTCCATTGAATCTTTGAGCAATTCATGATCAATTGGAATATTCGGCAATTCTTTTTTCGGCTTGAGTTGGATACGAGATACATCCTCAAGCTCTACAATCGAAATTTGCTCTTTACTTAAGTTTCTTGGATTCTCATCAGACATTACACGTAAGCCCAGATTTATTTTTGCCTTCTCAATCAAATCATACACAAAACGCGCATTACCAAATGTACGATCACGTTCGCGATAAGAAGCGGTGATTATTTCATTTACTTTACGTCTTGCTTCCAAAGTCAACTCTACATTCTTTCCATTACAAGCATAATCTGCAATTTGTATCAACTCTTGTGGCAAGTAATCTGAAAATTCAAAATGTAACTTAAAGCGAGACCTCAATCCTGGATTAGACTGCAGGAAATGTGTCATCTCTTTTGGGTAACCTGCCACGATCACAGCCATATCCCCAATCCCATTAGACATTTCTTTTACTAAAATCTCAATTACTTCTCGACCAAAGTCTTTACTATCATCGTTAGACCTTGCTAAAGAATATGCTTCGTCAATAAACAGAACACCTCCCCGGGCTTTCTCAATTGCCTCTTTTACTTTTGGAGCCGTTTGTCCAATGTACTCACCAACCAAGTCAACACGATCAACTTCGTGAACGTGGCCTTTAGTCAATAATCCCATTTTCTTATACAGCTTACCCATCATGCCAGCAACAGTAGTTTTACCAGTTCCAGGGTTACCTATAAAAACAGAGTGCACATTGATTTCTTCATTTTCTTCAAAACCCTTTTCCTTTCTCAGTTGTAGAAATTGGATATAAGATGCATGATCTCTAACCTTTTCTTTAATTTCGGACAGACCAATCAGGTTATCCATCTTACTCATTACATCTTCGAAGGTACTATTAGCATCAGTCTCAGGAGTCAAAACGATGGGTGTATGACGATCCGGAAGGATGACACCACTTATTCCATCTTCAAAGTCCTCTCCTACTTCAAATGGCACAACAGCAAGCAGACGATCCATGAAAATGATCTCTGCTGTATAATTGTCCTTACGCCATGAACCTTTTACATTAGATCCCCAGCCTGCAGTTATCTTAATAAATTCGTCCTTCTTTTCAACCCGTTGCAAACGGACAACCTGTCCTTTCAACTCGCGAGCAAAATTGTAGAATTTAGTAAATAGCTCGCATTGCCAACTCTTTGTTGGATGCAAATTCCGCAAAACCATTTCTACGTAAATGTAGCGTGTTTCTTCGCTACTAAACTTTCTAAAGTAATTCCGATCTTCTTCTGCTACATCATCATAGGGCCCCTCATATAGACGGAGTGATTGGATTTCTAAATAGGCATTTTGGTTAGAAACCTCAAGCTTGCCCGCATCTTCTACATAGAAGTATTTAGTAGCCACTTTCTCACCTTCCACCCAAGCTTCCCAATAATAGGTACCTTTTTTCCAAAACTGGCCTTCGTTCTTATTTCCCCAACCTTCACGAACATAAACAACATTATCATATTTGCTCACCTTTCGACGATCGAAAGAGAGTACACAAACTTCTTTTCTGCCTTTTTTAAGGGAATAACATTTTAGCTCTACAGTAATCTCCCAATCCTCTTCGTCGTACATCTTATTGTAGAAAGATAACTCAGCATAGACATAGGTAGTTTCAAATCTATCAAAGACCTGTCGATATTTCTTCTTATTATCGGCAAGCCACTCTGTAGAAGCATAAACTTTAAGCTCTCTAAACTTAAACTTACTGGAATCGGGATGTTTATAACTTTCAGCCATTTCTTGTAGTGTTCAATATGTTTGTTTCACAATGTACCTTCTGTCAGAGTAAAAAACTAACTCTTACTAAGGGATTTTACTTATAAACTTATCATTTTTAAGGTTCTCAGACAATTTTTTTGACAATTTTCATATATAATTTTTATAATCATAATTAGCTAAATTCGAGATTGTCCTTACATTCACTCTAATATAGCAATTTTATATCATGTGATATTCAAAAATAGTTTATAGAATTAATGTTAATGTTGTTACTTTTTTTTGCAAAAAGCAGTAAAATTGCGCTCTTAAATTCCATAGCTCAGTAAATCTGAAGATTAAAAAAACTTATCAACTGTCTATAAATAACTATTAAATAAGATATGAGTAATAAACCAAGAATTGTAAGTATTGCTAATGCAAAAGGCGGAGTGGGGAAATCGATTATTACGATTCATGTAGCGATGGCTCTGGCAACACAGAAAAAGAAAAAAGTGCTGATCTTGGACTGTGATAGTCAGGGAAGTATTTCTGAACTTTATGAATTTGAAAAGTTAGCTAATGATGACGAACCTCTTATTGAGGTAGAAGAAATTACACCTCGAAAAGTTGCAAGTTTTATCAAGCGTTTTGGTCCTGATTATGACGTGATTTTTATTGATGTTCCTCGAATGACGGACGCTAGAAAAGATAGCGCCACCATCATGTTGCTCTATAATTGTGAAGGCATCCTAATTCCTATCATTGGAAGTGAAGTAGATGTACTTTCATCCATGGACTTTGTTAGTATAGTAGAAGAAGCTTCTAATGAGAAACAAGATATGGGAGAAGATCTAAAATATTGGGGATTCATAAATCGTAGAAACCAACGAAAATCCAACGAAACTGCTGAATCTAATATGAAGGAAAGAGGTCTTAAGATGTTCCAAAATTCTTTGGCAGATATCCGAATTTTTACAGAACCTTCTTTCTATAGATCTGTACTTGATACAGCTGAAGGTGAGCGCCGTTTTGGCCCTTTCTTTAAAGAATACTGCCGTAAGTTTAAATTTTAGAACTTAGCCAAATACTTTATTTTTTACCCACGTTTTGCACATGAGTCAGTTCTAAGTGCAAAACGTGGGTAAAAATCAAAAGAAATTCTGTAATTTCCGCTCCGTTTTATTGATCAAAACATACTCGGAGTATTCATGAGTCATCTCAAATTACAGTTTCCTGTATTAGTTCAAAATAGTGAGTTGGATGGTAAAATCTATTATCATCTCCGACCTCTCTTTTTGATGAGTCCTAGCGCCAGTCATGTGCGGTATGAATCTGCTTTGAGCATGCTCAAAAAAGAAGTCAATCATTACCTCAAAGGCTTTGTCTTCTCCCATTCCAATTCATCCGACTTACTTTGGTTCCTTTTTACACCAGATTTGGAATATTTTGATCAATCCCTTTCATTCTCAACAGGCAGTCAGTATATAAACGGTAACTTTGCAGTTATACGATTCCAAGCTGGAAATCAGACAATTATCCTTCTTCCTGAGTTTGAAAACTATATGTTCATTTCTAAAGGTCAGGAGAAAAAGTCAAGACTTGATACCAATGAACTAACTGCTGTCTTACAGCAACTAATCAGAGAATACAAAAAAGACGATAAAGATTTCGATATCAAGCCCTACTACTCTACCAAAGGTGAGTTTGTAGTCAATATGACTATGAGTCAACGGATTAATTACGGCAACTCAAAGTTTGATAAACCCGATTTCTCTAATTTCTTTTCGAGAATAAATGAACAAGCTGAATTTGATGGCTCCATCGAAATTGAAAAAGTAGGGCAAAACCTCAACGACAAGCAGCTCACTCGTGCGTATCTACGCGACGAAATGGTTGAGCGAATCTATCAAATTACTTATCAAAAAGAAAATACACCTTTCGTTCTAACTGGCCCAATCGGAGTGGGTAAGATGACCATAATAGAAGAGGTCATTCAAAGATACCTCGACAGAAAAAAAGATCCCGACAGACTTGGCAAAGCCGTCAAAAAAGTATGGCATGTTGACCCCAATCGAATCATTTCTGGGATGAGTATTGTTGGCTGGTGGCAAAAAAGAACAGAAGCCATCATTGATTTTCTAATTAAAAAAGGAAAATTCTATCAAGCTCCTGATGGTGAGGATATTCTTTTGATTGACAATCCCATTGCTTTATTGCGAATCGGTAAGTCATCTCAAAACAATATGACACTTACCGATTTACTCAAACCGTATCTGGAAAAACGTAATTTGCAAGTCATCATGTTGGCAAGCCCCGAACAATGGAAAGTCGTTCAGGAAAAAGATCGCCGATTCAGTGATCTGTTTCAAGTCATTCGTGTTCCCGAACCAGATTATGAAACTTCTATCCGTATTGTCCTAGAAGAGCGGAAGCATTTAGAGGCCGTGCATGGCTGCCAAATCAATATTCAGGCGATCAGCCAATTGTTTAACATTCAACGCAACTACCTGCGCCGTCAGGCCCTACCAGGTAGCGTCATGAAGTTACTGAATCAACTTAGTGTCAAATACCGCTACCAAACTATTGACAGTCCTGAGGTACGCAAAGAATTTGAATCACTAAGTGGTTTGAATGAGCATATTTTTGATAGTAATTTCCAACTAAGCAATGATGAAATAACAAATTCCATCTCCACCGAGTTGGTCGGACAAGACCAAGCGGTCGATGCTTTGGTCAACGTGATTAACATCATGAAGGCCAAGCTCAACACGCCGGGCAAACCCTTAGGTTCGTTCTTATTTATTGGTCCTACTGGCGTTGGAAAAACACAGGCCGCCAAAGTCTTATGTCAATACCTCACAGGTAATGAGAATCAGTTGATTCGTTTTGATATGAACGAATACATTGACGCCTACGCCGTAGACCGATTAATTGGCGACTACAATAACCCCGATGGCATCCTAACCGAACGTGTTCGTTATCAGCCGTTTGGAATCATCTTGTTTGATGAAATTGAAAAGGCAAATCCATTAGTACATGATCTCTTATTGCAGGTATTAGATGATGGACGATTGACGGATAGCTTAGGCCGAACCGTTGACTTTTCCAACAATATCATCATCATGACTTCAAATGTAGGTGCAAGAGAAGTTTCCGTTCAACTGGGCTTTGAAAATTCTTCTCGAAACGATGAGGCGATTTATAGAAAGGCGATGGAAAATAAATTTCGCCCTGAATTCATCAATCGAATTGACCGAATAGTCATTTTCAATCCATTGCAATTAGATCATATCCTAAAGATTGCCCGACTGCAAATTAGGGAATTGCTTCAGCGTGATGGATTTGTGCGACGCACTACTATTCTCAACATTTCAAAAGAAGCTTTGGAGTGGGTAGCTCGACGTGGTTTTGATGCTCGTATGGGAGGTCGCGCACTAAAGCGACAAATTGAAAAGGACCTTACTGCCCTGTCGGCAGAGCAGTTGATTTCTTCTTATAGTGATTTGCCAGTTATTTTTGATATTGACATTAAGAATGGGAAACTCATTCCTAAGATTACCACTTTTGAGTTTACTGAACCAATCAATGGGCAATGGATTCCTGAACTACCAGATGAATCAAAAGGTCGTCGATTTTATGGTAAATTATTAAAAGAAATTGAACAGATTGAAGCTAAGATTAGAAGGTCAGAAGATCGAGATGGAAACCAATCGGATGGCCTTATTCCCATCAATATAAATGAAGGCGCAGATCTAAACTGGCAATACTACCACTTCAAAGATAAGGTGGCTGTGACCAAGCAACGGATCACTGATATCTCATTGGGCTTTCGTGATAAATACTTTAAGGAAGGCCCTGCCATTCCTTTAAGACTGAAAGGGGGCTCAGTAGTACAAAGGAGAAGTATGAATACCAAAGCCGTTAAGGAAAGAACAAAAGACTGGTATTTCCAACAAGAAGCTTTGATAGAATTACAGGAGCAATATAAGCATATGAACTCCCGCTTTGATTCGATGCAAACGGAGTTATTGGATGCTTACCTAGATGTAATCTTTTTGAAGTTATTTTCAAAAGGCTTTCTTTCCAATACCTCTCAAAAAGTTCATCTCCAATTTCATACTTGGACAGACAATGATACCTCCAATGAAATCGGATTTTTGATAGACCTCTATGAAGAATTGTTTAAAGAACTAGACATCCAGCACATTATAGACAAGGATAAGCACCATATTGTGTTGGAAGGTCATGGTATTTATGAGCTGTTGGCTGGAGAACAAGGTATTCACCTTTTCTATCGTTCTCATCAAAACCCAGTTCCAATTCGTATAAGACTAATAAAAGACGGCATTAAGGCCCAAGAATCGAAAAAAGCGATGGTCATCCGGATCTACAATAGGAATAGTACACTTACGGACCTAAGGACTAATTTGACCAATGATGTACAGATAAGTCCATCGGAGTTTAAGCTATTAATCTATGCAGGTTTAAAACAAGTTCCTATTGTTTCTGTTTAATTGACGAGGATATCTATGTTTTGACTCTTAGAATGAGGGATTGCTTTAAATGACCCAGTCCCGACCTCTCAAGCTAGACAGTCCAAAATAAGCATGAAAATATGCCTTAACTAAGCTTATATAAGCTACATTTGCAAAAATTTTAACAAATTAATGGCTAAGATTAAATTTACATTTGAAGATAAAAGTATAGACCCAATTACTGTAGAAAACGCAGAATCTGGCTTCTCTATACTTGAAATTGCAGAGGACAACGGTGTCCATCTAAATCACAACTGTGGTGGTGTTTGTGCTTGTAGCACTTGCCATGTATACGTTGAGAAAGGAGATAAATTTTTGGAAGAAATTTCAGACAAAGAAGAAGACTTCATTGACAGGGCGATCAACCCTAGAATTGAATCTCGATTAGGTTGTCAATGCATTGTACTAAAAGATGATGCTGAAATTGAAATTGAAATTCCTGATCAGAGTGAGATTATTGGGCATGAACACTAGTGAATTAGAATGGAAATTGGAATCGGATTTAAAATATCCCGCTGACGTAGCAAATTAGATTTCCTTCTTTCTTGGTTCTTGCTAATCTGCTTTCCACTCTAGTGGAATTATGAATTTTAAATTAATGGTTTTAAACATGAAGTTGATGTCCGACTTCTCAATAAAAAAATAAATATGAGCTTTAAAGATATAGACGATTTTCCAATCGATTGGCCAGACCATGAAGACATTGGTATGAAACTTTACGAAAAGTTTGGCGATGATTTTACGGAGGCTAAGATTTACCGCATTCGTTTCACTGAATTCCTTGATTGGATTTTGGAAATTCCTAATTTTGAAGGAAAGCGCGAAGGCTCTACTGAAGCCCACCTTGAGCAAATTCAGGCTAAGTGGGTGTACGAATGGAGGGACAACCAGTAATCAACTAGAATGTGAATTGGAATTAGAATTTACCTGCGAACGCGGCACCTACCTTAAAAAAACATTCCAATTCACTTTCCTAATCCTTTTCCTAACAGAATTAGAATATGAATAGTGATTAGAAATAGAACTTACCCGCAATCGCGAAGTTTATCTGCTACCAAACAGGTTCGCGAAATAAGCGTATTCTAATTCTAATTCCTATTCACGCTCTAATTTATAAGTTCTAATTCAATATGAATTTTCTACTCAAACTAAAAGACATCAACACCTTCGTGTTTGATGTAGACGGTGTCTTGACAGATAGCAATTTGATTGTCTTGGAAAACGGGGCATTGCTTCGTAAGATGAATACCCGTGATGGCTACGCGATTCGCAAAGCAGTGGATGAAGGCTATAGAGTCGTCATCATCACTGGTGGAAAATCGGAGGGTGTAGTTAAACGACTGCAAGGACTTGGTGTAGAGCATATTTTTAGCGGCGTAAAAGACAAAAAGAGTTTGTTGGAATCTTATCTAAAAGAGCAAGAAGTAAGCCCGGATACTGTTTTATACATGGGTGATGACTTGCCAGATTACCATGTGATGCGCCTTGTTGGGATGCCAGCTTGCCCTCATAATGCTTGCCATGAAATTGTTGAATTATCTAGATATATCAGTCCTTATAAGGGTGGTGAAGGTTGTGTTCGTGATGTTATTGAAAAAGTTTTGCGATTGCATCACAACTGGTTGGACGATATTCAACAAGACGATGAAAACAAAATGAAAATTCAAGAAGATTTCCAATGATTTCATTTTTGCGCATGACGCGCCTCCCCAATTTGATAATAGTAATACTCACACAGTATCTGCTTTATTATCGGGTCCTACTCCCCTCTTTCAGGCGGTATGATGTGACACCCTCACTAGATGCCTTTCACTTTCTTTTATTGGTACTCGCAACGGTCTGTATTGCAGCAGCAGCTTACATTATTAATGATATTTTCGATTACGAAATTGACAAAATAAATAAGCCTCGTAGTGTCATTGTACATCGCCTAATTCCTTTAGCAAAAGCCAAATCCTATTATTGGTTGCTCAATGGAATTGGCTTAGTCCTAGGTGCTTATATTTCTTGGGTCACTCAAAACTATTATCTCTTCTTATATTTCCCAGTTACCGTTTTCATGATGTGGTGGTATTCAAAAACTTTGAAGAAACAAGCATTTTGGGGCAACCTAATTGTCGCTATTTTTTGTGCCTTGGTTGCGCTGATTATCCTGACGGCTGAGAATACTTTTTTAAAAGTCCTCTACAAGGAATTCCCAGAAGATGGCTCAGCAGTGTGGCATGTTTTTGTAGCTTATGCTGGCTTTGCTTTTTTGACCACTTTATTTAGAGAAATTGTAAAAGACTTGGAAGATATGCATGGGGATGAGAAAGGTGGTGCACGTACTTTACCTATTGTTCTGGGTGTTCCCAAAACTAAAAACATAACGCTTATTGTTGGAGTACTTTTAATCGCTGCTCTTGTCTTTTGGTTAACTTATTTTGCACCAAGCTTTCATTTAGGTTCTACTATATTCATGGGCATTGGTATTTTATTTCCAGCTATCTATGCCGTCTTTGAATTGTGGCGTGCAAAGTCAAAAGACGATTATAATTGTGTAAGTAAGTTTGCAAAATACATTATGCTTTCTGGCCTTATTTATTTGTTGTTTTATCAATTTTAGATTTGTCTATTAGCTGTTGGCCGCTTTATCCAATCAACCTCTCATTTAAGTTTGACCTTAATTCCTAAACACATGAAATTTCATAAGCACATCATCCTCGCTTCCAAATCACCTCGTAGGAGTCAGTTATTACAAGAAGCAGGAATCCCATTTACCGTCAAAGCAAAAGAAGTTGACGAAAGTTTTCCAGACGACATGCCCAGTGAGGAAGTCGCAGAATTTATTGCCAAAAAGAAAGCTACAGCATCTCTTGACCTTATTGGCCCTAATGATATTTTATTGACTGCCGACAGTATCGTTTTGCTAGACGATGTGATTTATGAGAAACCAAAGGACTATGATGATGCCGTTAGAATACTAACTAAGCTATCCGGTTCTGTACACCAAGTAATTACTGGTGTTTGTATGCTTTCGCAAAATAAAGAAGTAACTTTTTCAAGTGTTTCACATGTACACATTGATCCACTCAGCCAAGAAGAGATCGAGTATTATGTCAAGAATTTTGAACCTTACGACAAAGCAGGTTCTTATGCCATTCAGGAATGGATAGGACTTTGTAAGATTTCTAAAATCGAAGGGACTTATACCAATATAATGGGATTACCAGTTGATGCAGTTTATCGGGAATTGGTAGCTTGGGGGAATGAGTAAGATGGAAGTGGGAGCACTATTAAAATAATTAAACAAAAAACTCAAGCCAATAAAGCATAGCAATTAGCTGTTGGCCTTATTCACCAGACAAGTACGTCTGAAGGAAGCCAACAGCTAAGGGCCAATAGCTAGGCGTCTTATTCAAATAATCATAGCCTCCTTACGCAATCGATTCGCCTTATCCTTACCTAAATACCGGTCAATCAAATAATGCATCAGATACAAAGAAGGAATAAGCAAGATCGCCATCAAAACCTTATAGCCATAGTTAACTGTCCCAATCGCCAAAAAACGATTAATTGGCCATTGCCCTGGACCAATGACAAAGGCAATATAAAGCACTACATAACTATCTATAAATTGAGACACAACCGTGGATAATGTTGCTCGAAGCCAGATATGTTTCTCACCAAATTTCATTCGTACTTTTTGAAAAACTAAAGCATCTACCAACTGACCGACCAAGAAGGCAACCAGAGACCCAACTATAATCCAGTTACTTTGCCCAAAAATGTTTTTATACGCCGCTTGCATATCAGGAACTCCATTCTCAACACCACTACCTATCCACCAGGCTGCCGGAGCCAAACTTATAGCAAAGTATACCATGAAGAAAGCATAAGCAATCATAGCAACTGTCACATAGGATAAAATTCGAACCCCTCGTTGACCAAAGTATTCATTAATCACATCCGTCATAATAAAAACAACAGGCCAGAGCAACACACCAGCAGTGAAGCTCAAAGATCCACTTTCGCCAAAAAGATTCCAGTTCAGCGGATTCCAACCCAGACTATCCTCCAATGCAAAGATTTTAACTCCAATAAACTCTGCAACCAGTGCATTCGCTAAAAAAAAAGATCCCAGAAATATAAAAAGACGTACACCTTTGTCTCTTGTTAATATTTTCATTTGTTAAGCTTTTAGTTGTTTGATTAGCTGAAAGTAACTGGACTTTATGAAAATCACAAATTAATACGCAAACACAGAACAAGTTTCTTCTATAACTTGTTAGGTTTATTCAAGTTTAGACCAACAATTCTAACAATCTAAGTCAAATGTTACTTTCCTTCTCAATCGGAGGCTCATTTACTTTTAATCGAGCATATATTCTTTATATTTGTCCTTATAACTATGGCGAAAGTATCAATAAACATAAAACAAGGAACGATACAGAAAACTTCTGAAGTCGTGATTGGGATTGACCTTGGAACTACTAACAGCCTCGTAGCTTACACGCGAGAGGGAAAAACGGTGGTAGTCAAAGACGAATCAGGTAAGCACGCACTTGTGCCTTCTATCTTATATTTCAATAAAGACAAGTCCGTTACCGTTGGTGATGAAGCTCGTAAAATGCTGGCTTTGGATCCTGCAAATACCATTTATTCAGTCAAGCGATTGATGGGTAAATCTTTTAAAGACGTGCTAGACTTTGAACAATACTTTGGCTACAAAGTCATTGATGAAGATACCGACAGCCTTGTGAAGGTAATGGTTGGTGACAAATTTTACTCTCCAGTTGAGCTTTCTGCAGAAATTTTAAAAGCACTTAAATTAAGAATAGAGAAAGAGTTGAATGCTACGGTCAGCCGTGCAGTCATCACTGTTCCAGCTTACTTTAATGATACGCAACGACAAGCAACTCGTGATGCTGGCAAACTAGCAGGCTTAGACGTACTCCGTATCGTCAATGAACCGACCGCTGCAAGTCTTGCCTATGGAATTGGCCTTGATCCAGAAGAATCGAAAACCATCGTGGTTTATGATCTTGGAGGCGGAACTTTTGATGTTTCAGTTCTTCGCATTCAAAACGGTATTTTTGAAGTGCTTTCTACGAATGGTGATACCTTTTTGGGGGGTGATGATTTTGATCGACTTTTAGTTGACTATTGGATTGAAATCAATGCTCGAAATAAAGAACAAACTATTGCTGACAAGAAACTAAGTCAGGCAATGAGACTCATGGCTGAAAAGGCAAAAAAGAGTCTTAGTAATACTGGTCAATTTAAAGAAATGATCAATGATATGAATTGTCAGATCTCGATTGAGACCTTCAACAAGTTGGCTCAACCAATCGTACAAAAAACCATCGACTATTGTAAAAGTGCCCTTAAAGATGCCAAATTAGGTGTTGCTGATATCGATCAAGTAATAATGGTGGGAGGTTCTACTCGGATGAAATTGGTGAAGGATATGGTAGCTGATTTTTTTGAAAAACCAGTAAACGATTCTCTAAATCCTGATGAGGTCGTAGCAATTGGAGCTGGCATACAGGCAGATGTTTTGGCTGGCAATCAGAAAGATATTTTGCTATTGGACATAACGCCGCTTTCTCTTGGGATTGAAACAGTAGGTGGATTGATGGACACTATTATTCCGCGAAATTCAAAAATTCCTATAAAAGCTGCCCGACAATATACCACCTCCATAGATGGTCAGGCCAACCTAAAAGTTTCTGTTTTTCAAGGTGAACGTGATCTAGTAGAACACAATCGTAAACTCGGTGCTTTTATTCTAAAAGGCATTCCACCAATGGCTGCTGGACTTCCAAAAATTCAAATTGAATTTATTATCAATGCTGATGGTATTCTTACCGTGAAGGCTAAGGAATTGAGATCAAACACGGAACAAGAAATTGAAATTCGCTCCCAATTTGGACTCAGTGATGAAGAAATGGCTAAAATGTTGCTCGATTCTATCAAGCATGCTGAATCAGATATGAATACACGTGCCTTGCTTGAAGCTAGAAATGAGGCTCAAAACATTGTATTATCAACTGGTAAATTCTTGGTTCAAAATGCTGGAATCCTTAGTGATGATGAAAAATCACAAACAGCAGATTTGGCTAAACAACTAGCAGAAACCATAAAAGGAAGCGATAAAGACGTCATCAATAAAGCCATGGAGGTGATCAATGAATATACCACTCCCCTTGCTCAAAGAGCGCTAGAACACAATATTTCCATTGCATTACAAGGTAAAAATATAAACGACGATGCTTCCTAAGAATTGGAATGTGAACCTGTCTGGTCTATCTAACTAGAGTGTCCGCAGCACAGGATTAGAGATCAACTTTCAGAATTGTATTAAAGAGAAATACTTAGAATTGAATTAATAAAACCTTAATATCGACTCATTCTGACACCTTTATTCGTTTTAGATCGTTGTGATAGAGAGGAAATTAAAAATACATCTATGAAGTATCTTCTACCAATTCTTTTGTTCTCCCTTCTCTTTCAGGTATCGGCAGCTGGTCAAGATAGAAACCAGCTAAAAGAAGAGATTGATAAAACGATCTATTTTGACACTGAAATCTCTCACGACAAAATTCCTGGCTTTACGGTAGGCATTATTTTTCAAGACTCCGTTTTTATTTACCATTACGGCACCGAATCTAAAAAAAGTCAACAAACACTGAATGATTCTTCTCTTTTTGAGATAGGAAGTATAACCAAAATATTCACAGCATCTTTGGTCAGCATCTTAGTTGAAGAAAATCTTTTAAACTACGACTCCACGCTCAATAGCTACTTCGATAAAAAATATAGAAATAAATATCTCGATACACTTACCATTCGCAGTCTGGTTCAACACACTGCCAACTTGCCTAAAATGCCTGTCGACTTCGGTGCTCATGAAAAAGAATTGAACAATCCTTACGCACATTATACTAAAAAACAGCTTCTCAACTTTTACAAAAAGTATAGACCTATACCTCTTGGTAAAAAAGACTCCCGATACATGTATTCAAACGTGAGTTATGGCTTACTAGAAATTGCGATTGAAAAAGTATGCGGCAAAGATTACGAGTCCATCTTGAATGAAAAAATATTGGCTCCAATGGGCATGAACAATACATTTGCCGCTTACGACAAAAAAGAAAAATCCAAAAAGAACCTAACTAAGGCATATAGTAGAAACGGACAGAAAGTACCTCACTGGGATTTTCAATCATTTACTGCATCTGAAGGATTGAAGTCCAATGTCACTGACCTCATCACATTTTTAAAACTTCATTTGGACCTTCAAGAAACACCTTATGATTCATTGTTTACAGACAATGCAAGCCCAAAAGTAAACACAGGAATGTCAGACAATGCTTTTATGGGAAATGGCTGGCATGTCATCAAACTAAAAAAATATTATAACGCTGTTTTACATGCAGGTTCTTCCAGTGGACATCGCGCCTTTATTGGTTTTGTAAAAGAAACTCAAACGGGTGTAGTCCTTCTCTCTAATTCAGAGTCTGGTACAGGGGGACTTGGTTATTTAGTTTTGCGATTAATAAATTATAATTGGAAAAAGGAAAAATCAAAGAAGGAAAAGCCGAAGAAGAAAAAGCACTAAAGCCTTAATCCGTCTCCCATCCTCCATTACTTGCACTTAAAAAAGAGAAACCAACATAAAATGTCTGCGCTCAAATCAATATACTTCATAGTAAATCCTTTTTCAGGAGGTGGAAAGACGAAAGGAATTGGAGAAAAAATACAAACATACCTCGATCACAATCAATTCGAATATACAGTTCAGTTTACAGAAGCTCCGGGACATGCAACACAACTAGCAAAGGCTGCTACAAGTTCTAAGCATTCCATCATAGTGGCTGTAGGCGGTGATGGAACGGTGAATGAAGTAGCCGCAGGATTAATAAATTCGGATAAAACAATGGGGATTATTCCTGCAGGTTCGGGCAATGGATTAGCAATGCACTTGGGGATTGGTAGAGATATACCAAAAGCAATTGCTGTGCTCAATAATGGTTTACCTATTAAAATTGATACTTGCGAACTCAATGGTAGGCCTTACATCAATCTGGCTGGAATTGGTTTTGATGCATTAATCGCTTATCAAACTGCAAATTCAAAAACACGAGGCTTTTTAGCCTATGCTTGGCAGAGTATTCGGTCGGCTTTAGTTTATAAAGCAAAAAAATATCAACTCCTGATTGATGGTAAATCTTTTGAGAAGGAAGCTTTAATTATTGAAGTAGCAAATGCGCCAATGTTTGGCTATAATTTCACGGTAGCTCCTTTAGCAAAACTAAATGACGGTTTACTTGAAATCGTAGTGATCCGAAAAGCATGGAAATGGCGCTACATCATGATGATTCCCCGATTCTTAAACGGTACAGTTCACAAAAGTAATTTAGTTGAAAGATATACTGCAAAAACGGTAAGCATTAAACTAAATGCTCCAGCTCCAGTTCATGTAGATGGTGAAGGTTATTTGTTGAAATCCGATTTGAGCTTTTCTATAAATCCACTATCTTTGAGCCTGATTGCCAATGCAAATTATTCAAGTCCAATAATATGAGTAAGAAAAATAAAAATAATAGAATCGTATTTTCTACGAACCCAGACTTCCAACCGGAAGACGATAGCTATAGCGAAAACGAAACTCCACGTGCCCAACAAAAACTCTATGTCAGCATCGACAAAAAAAAGAGAAAAGGCAAAGAAGTTACCTTAGTAGAAGGTTACCAAGGGCCAGAGGATAATCTTAAAGACTTAGCAAAAATGCTGAAGCAAAAATGTGGTGTCGGTGGTTCTGCCAAAGAAGGCGAGATTGTAATCCAAGGTAATAAACGGGATAAAGTGATTGAACTTTTACTTGCTGCAGGATTTGGCAAGGTGATTAGGAAAGGTGGTTAAGATAAACGTTTGAAGGACACCCCCATGTGCGAAACCTGCGATCGTGTCTACACGAAAGAAGCCCTTCAAACCTTCAGTCTTATCTCCTTCAAACATTAATCCCCAATCTTCCCGAGCTCAATACCTTCAGAGTAAGCAACCTGAACACCATGCTTATGAAAAGCATGCTTAATTAACTCATGTGCTTCGAAAGTAACCTCCCAATAATCATCAGGAAGTGCGTAAGGGCGAACTGCAAGTACAATGTTGTGACTATCGAACTCAAGGATACCAACTTCTGGTGCAGGATCTTTCAATACCTTAGGAATCGTTTTCAGTTCATTAATAATAATCTCTTTTATTCTCGGAAAGCTTTCCGCATAAGGCATCGTTACCTTTAACTCAATTCTAGTCGAACCTTTGGATGAAAAATTGGTAACAATGTTATCAATGACTTGACCATTAGGAATGATCAATAATTTTTTCCCAGGAGTTCCAAGCATCGTATTAAAGATTTGAATTTCTTCTACTTTTCCAAATTTCTCACCCACTTCGATCCAATCTCCCACTCTGTATGGCTTAAAAAATAGAATAATAATTCCGGCTGCAAAGTTACCTAAACTACCTTGTAATGCTAAACCTACTGCAAAACCTCCCGCCGCTAATAATGCAACAAAGGATGCCGTTTCGATCCCTACCTTGCTAGCTACAGCCAATAATAATAGTACTTTCAATCCGATCCCTAAGACAGAAACTAAAAAAGGTGTAATCTCAGGGCTAAAATTGGCAGTAACCAATGCCCTGTTCGCAAGAAGACAGATCTTCTTGATAATCCAAAATCCGACAACTAACATTACTATTGCTAGCAATAAACTTGGCGCATATTCTATCGCCATATTAGTAATCTTATCAAAATATGTTGTAGCTTCTTCCATTGTTAATTACTGATTCTAAATTCGAAAATTTGAGCTGATTGACTTGTCCTATTTGTTTGGAGGATGAGTGGCAAAATTAAAAAATTAATTGAGTTTTCCGCATTGATTTCGCATTTTGATAGAACTTAGGGGGATTAGCACCGTAAAGTTAGAGACAAGTGCAAAAACAATTGGTTTCAGAACTTGGTTTTTCAAAAATATTAATCAAATTTACGATCTAAAATTTATCAAAACTATGACTGATATTGAAATCGCAAGAACAATAAGCCTAAATCACATCCGTGAAATAGGCAAGAAAATAAGTATTTCGGAAGACGATATGCTCCTTTACGGTAAGTATAAAGCCAAACTTCCACTCTATTTAATTGATCAGAAAAAAGTGGATCAAAGTAATTTGATTTTGGTGACTGCCATCTCTCCTACTCCTGCCGGAGAAGGAAAGACGACAACCTCTATTGGCCTCTCTGAGGGCCTTAACCGAATTGGCAAGTCAACTATTGTTGTGTTGCGAGAACCTTCATTAGGGCCCGTTTTTGGGATCAAAGGTGGCGCTACAGGTGGTGGTTACTCACAGGTTCTACCAATGGAGGATATCAATCTACATTTTACCGGCGACTTTGCTGCCGTTGAAAAAGCACACAACTTACTGGCTGCCCTGATTGATAATAACATTCAAAGCAAAACGCGCTCATTAAATATTGATGCCCGAACCATTTTATGGAAACGAGTAATGGACATGAACGATCGCTCTTTACGAAAAATCGTGATTGGCCTAGGGGGCACTGGCTCTGGAGTTCCGCGCGAGACTTCATTTGATATCACCGCTGCATCTGAGATCATGGCCATTCTTTGTTTAGCCAATGACCTTAAAGATTTAAAGGAGCGATTAGGAAATATTTTTATTGGTTTTACTTTTGATAAAAAACCTATTTACGCCAAAGATTTGAAAGCAAACGGAGCGATGGCTGCTTTGCTTAAAGATGCCATTCAGCCCAATCTAGTACAAACTATCGAGGGTAATCCTGCAATCATCCACGGCGGCCCTTTTGCTAATATTGCTCAAGGAACCAACACTGTGATTGCTACTCGAATGGGCATGTCTCTTTCAAACTACGTAGTGACCGAAGCTGGTTTTGGTGCAGATCTTGGTGCTGAAAAATTTCTGGATATTAAGTGTGTTAGTGCAGGGCTATCTCCAAAAGCAGTTGTTCTTGTCGCAACAGTTCGTGCATTGAAGTATCATGGTGGTGGTGATTTAAAAAACCTCAAAGAACCCAACGTTGAAGCAGTAATAAAAGGCTTAGCGAATTTGGAAAAGCATCTTGAGAATGTGGCACAATTCAACCTACAGCCAGTTGTTTCGATCAATAAATTTGTTTCTGATACAGATGAAGAGATCAAAGCCATTCAAGCGCATTGTGCAAAACTAGGTGTCAAAGCTGTGGTTGCTGATGTGTGGGCTCAAGGTGGAAAAGGTGCTGAAGATTTAGCGCATGCAGTCGTTGAAGCAGTTGAAAATTCGAAAGGTAAGTTTACACCAATGTACGATTGGAAAGACTCTGTTGAAGATAAAATAAATGCTGTGGCTACTAAAGTTTACGGTGCTACTGGTGTAGAATACACTCCTAAAGCAAAAGCAAATTTGAGAAGAATTGCACGATTAGGATTAGATCATCTTCCTGTCTGTATTGCTAAAACACAAAAGTCGCTTTCTGACGATCCTAAATTATTGGGTCGCCCAACAGACTTCTTCATTACCGTTCGTGAAATAGAAATTGCTGCTGGAGCGGGATTTTTGGTTCCGATTACTGGTGATATTATGCGTATGCCTGGTTTACCTGCGACGCCTTCCTCTGAGTTGATTGATATTGATGATGATGGGAATATCAGTGGATTATTCTAATCAGTAGAAATGACAGTTGCAATAGCAGTGATAGTTTTCCTGCTAACGTATGAAATTAGAATGGCAGTTACCATTTCAATAATTCCTAGATTGGATATTCATTGAAATGGTAGCTGCCATTGTCATTAAAATTGAACTTGTATAAGAGGGAAAATTGTAATTGCAATTCCTAATTTAATTGCCACTGTTGTCTGAAGCCAAAACATCAGCCTCATCAACCTTTCGCTCAGGCAATACATCTTTCCAAATGTACATCATCTTGTCAGCGTAATTAATTGAAAATTTTTGGGATGCGAGAAACGGATATCCTAATATCCCGTCAAGTTTAATTTCGTAAATGTTATTCATTCTTTCCATATCCATGACCACATAAGGCATATTCGCGTAGTTCTTTCTTCTAATAATTGTTTGTTCAATAATTACTTGCTGGGAGTTTAACGCCTTTTCTTTTACTCCTCTGATTCTAATACTGTCTTCTTTTTCAAATTTGAAATGAGCAGCTAATTTTTCGTATGTTTTTTTACTAAGTAAATTTACCTCTGCACCGGTATCAATTCCGAATTTTAGTTTTTTACCTCCAATTTTGACAACAACAACGATGAAATGTTTTTGCATCGTGAAAGGAATATATCCGCTTGGCTCAATTGCTTCAGGATAAATTCCCCGTTCTGTATCTAGGAGAAGCATCTGTCTTCTTTGGTAATCCAAAAATAATTCGTGCCCTTTAATTTGCTCATAGCCAATCATCCCAGCTACTTTATGCTGTTTATTGGCTTGGATATGACTAAGGTCAAGAAAATACGCATTGACACGCTCTGTAGTTATATTTCCGATTATGAATTTAGGGATTATAACATTTTGCATTGGAACACTACCGGTAATATCTGTCGCGACTGTGTCAGAAGAATCAATAGGTACTTTCCGATTTAAAAGTAAGGATGGCGCTCCTGTATCAAGTACAAAGCTATCTTGTTGGCCACTCATATTTGCGGTAAGAAAAATCAAACCTCCTTTCAAATCAAAAGGAATGTATTCTTCTATAATCGCTTTTTTACGTCTGGCTTTTTTCTTTAGTCGTTTATTATTGAATTGTTTTACATTGATGGGATTGGCCAACTGTAGTTGAGATTCAGCGCTCAGGCTAAATAGGAAAAGACTAAGGGTAAAGAATAGTTTTCTCATAGTGGGGTACTAATTTGTCAACCGCTTTAGAGATAGCTGCGCTGTCAGAAATTCTACTACTCCACTGAGAATAGAGCAAGACTTCCTTCAAACGAAAATACGCTGAAGGAAGCTTGACATCTAATCGTCTCTCTCTCTGAAATTGTTTTCTGACCTTAGGAACTTATATGCCCCTTCAATAAGGTGCTTCTAAATAGTATGTTGTAACAGTATGTTTGTTTAACCTGTTCAATAGATAGAACAATTAGTAATACATCAATGACTTTGCCAGAAATAAAAAAGCGCACTGACCATTCAGATCAGTGCGCTTTTTTAAGCAATTGTTCAATAGACACAGGGAATTATTTTTTCATAATTCTTTCGGTAAAAACTTGGTTTTCATTCTCAAGTGTGATAAAGTATACCCCAACAGGCAAAGCAGCAAGTGAAAAGTCTAGATTAATCAATCCATTGTGAAAGTCTACCTTTTGCGAATTCAATAACTGACCAACAGCATCAAACAAATATACTGTGATATCTTTTCGTTGAGGGCCAACAAGATTTATGTTAACACGGTCTGTAGTAGGATTAGGGAATAAAGCTAAACGAGAAATTTCATCTACTTCTTCTACTGGCAGCGCATCTCCTGAGTCACCCATAAAAGCAACAGAGCAATCGTCTTCGTATACGCGAAAGGTCCAGAGGTGCTCGTTTAAGCAATTATCCTGACAATTGTCCCATGCATATCGAAATACAAATTCTAGATATCCTTCATCTAAGAAATCTTGATAAATAATATCCTTTTCTATGTCCAAATGGAACTCAACATCTTTACTTAATACAATTCCATTGACTCCTTCAAATTCATTTAGCAAAGGGGCGATATTGAGCGGCATATCTGATTCGAAATGAATGGCCAAATAGGTTTCATCCAAAGCATCAACGTATTCAAAAATCGGATCAAAGGTAAATCTTAAACCCAAGGAGTCAACCCAAAGATCACAAGTTGAATTTCCTGATATTATTAAGCCATTTTCCCAGTTTTTAACCCAAGCAAAAGAAGTATCGGCGTAGAGTACAAAGCTATTAGTCAATGGATCACCTAAGGCGTGTACATTGAAAAAGTCAACTACCTCGTCTCTCGCTGGCAGACCATAAGCTTGATACAAAGCGACGAGTGCATCATGAATTTCCTCTTTGTGTACATCTGCGATAATAACTTGACTCGTATCAGGATGCCCTGATGCATAAAGATTTCGAAGAGCCAGTTTGGATGCATCAAATTCATAAAATGCTCGAAGAGAATCCGGAGCTTCGCAAGACGAGGAAACCGTCTGAGCATTTATGCCAATACAAAAAGATAAAAATGTTAGAAGTGTATAAATTCGTTTCATATGAGATTACATTCTTTTACCAAAGTAGTACATAATTGAAAATTGTAACGATTCCCTTGTGTCACTTTGTCCAGCAAATTGGCCTTTATTTTTAGATAAATCAGTAAAGCCGTGATTGTATCTAAGATCAAATCCGAATTGCTCATTGGGCTGAAGACTAAGCCCAAACAAAGCAGTGAAATTTGTTTTGTTCAACAAGTCTCCATAAGCACTCGTATCGTACCATTTGTAGCTGGAACTGAAATCCTGATTGCCATTCCCATTAAATTTATCGGAGCTTGCATTAAGCATACGTGCGTATTCAACACCCATATTAACTCGGAATGTTCTAGATGTTTTATAAGTCAACATTAAAGGAACAGAAACATAATTAGCTGAACCTAATCGAACTGCAGACGAAGAGGAGTTGGAAGATCTTGTTTGAAATGGTACTTCAGTTACATCATTATAAACACCTGGATTAAGGTCATTACTTTGATTTAAATTAAAAGCACCTGGAGAATTGTTCAAAATAATATTATTGAATTGGAAGCGATTGAACATAAGTCCTGTTGCAAATCCAAATCTTCGATCCATCTCAGCATTTACTATAAAACCAAGACTGTAACCACCATATCCACTGCCTGTTTCAGAATGAGCGCCAGCCATAAGGCCCCAGTTAAATTTTATTTTTTTATCTGCAGGAATTAATAATTCCGATAGTACTTTATCATTTTCTATTTTAACGATACCAGCAAAATCAACACTTTCAATAATTAAAGGTAAAAGATTGAATTTCTCAAGAGAAGCAATTTGCTTCGACTCTAAATGTAAAGGATTGTTAAAAATAGCTTTGCTTTGTAACTCAGTCAAATTTGGCTTGTCAATGCTAGAAGTATTAGGAAGTGTTGAATTCTTATCAGATGCGTTATTTATTATTGAGACAATATTTGATTTTGTAAAGTTTGAAACTACTGCTTTTTGAGCACTGATTTTGCTTTCCTTTATCAGCGGTTTGACTAGAGCTAGTTTCGACTCTTTGATTATCTGATTTTCTGCAAACTGTTTTTCAGCCTCTCCCCTCTCTATTAATCCAGTTTCTTTAATTGCTTGCTCTACATTCGCAATAGGAATAGTTGGCAGCATTTTTTCAGGACTAGTTGGTTCCATTTTTTGCTGCCAAAGCAAAATAGAACTTATTCCAGCTCCAAAACCGACAAGCCAAAGCAGCAATAAAAGCGCGTATGGTTTTTTGCGGCGTTTGGAGGGAGCAGTTGTCAGTACAGGCATTTCCTGATCCAACATATCTTGCATGCTAGTCCAAGCCTGATCATAAAACTGATCATCCATTTCAAATTGATTATCTTTATTATCCAGCATGAAGTTGAAAATTATTGTTGTTGGTTAATAACTGTTGTAATTGTTTACGCGCTGTGGACAAATGCCATTTGCTCGTACCTATACTAATATTCACTTCTTTAGAAATTTCAATATGTGAGTATCCTTCAATAGCATATAATCTAAAAACCTCCTTGGTTGCAGGTGGCAAAGTCTCCACCATTTTAAGTATATCTTCTACAAATAATTGGCTCAGCGTATTGTCTTCTGTTTGCTTTTCTTTTTCTTCAAAAACCAAAAATTGCAAATATTTAGAATGCTTTTTAAAATATTCGGAAACGCTGTGATAAACTAGCTTCCGAATCCAACCTTCGAGGGAGCCTTTAAATCCAAAAGTGTCTAATTTTTTGAATACTCTTAAGAAGCCATTATTAACGATCTCCATCGCAATTTCCCGATCCGTGGTGTACCTAAATACCATACTCATCATACGGGAAAAGTACTTCCTGTAAAGTATCTCTTGACAAGCTCTATCATTTCTGATACATCCATCAACGAGTTCCTTCTCCGTGAATTTTGAGGGTTGCGGCATTAAATTTTGTTCGGTTACTTAACTACGACTCTAACATAGCGAATAATGCGTGGAATAATTGCCTTTTTGTCCTTCAAAAAATGTAATCCAATGAGCTTAGTCCTTAGTTTTTATAGCATTATAGGGTTTGAGGAGCTCTCTTGTAGGTGAAAGACTGCTATGATTGACTAATTGGTTGGGTTTGACTAATGTTAAAGTTAGAAATTACCAAATTAATCGAGGGCTTCTTGTAATAATTCCGAACTTCCGTACACTAACTAAGTAAAATCACAAAATTGAGTACGAATTTCTACACCATATCAATTCTTCCATATGCTGCAATAATTGTCAAAATTTGCAGAGCTTATACCTATTCACAAGAAGATTTTGAAGATTACTATCAGGAAGTATGCCTACAAATATGGAAAAGCAGAAACAACTTTCAACAGCAATCGGAATGGTCCACTTGGGTATACCGGCTATCACTTAACGTATGTATGACTCTAGTCAAACAGAAAAAACGGAGACAGGCAAAGCTTGAAAACGCAATCAGTCCAGATCAGCTGATTGTAAGTCAACAGCCATTTGCAGACGAGGAGCTCAATCAATTATATGCCGCCATTAAGCAATTATCAAAAGTTGATCGAGCTATCATTCTCCTTTATTTGGAAGAAAAATCCTATCAGGAAATTGCAGATATCATCGGTACTAATTCCAATAATATTGGTGTAAGAGTCTCTAGAATTAAAGAAAAACTAAAAAAGCTATTATTATGAAAAAATCAATCGAATCTATCTGGAAAAAAGGTTTCATACAACAGGATGCTCTAATCGCTCCTCAGATAAATGACCTTTACAATCAAAAATCTATTCACCTTGTCGATAAGTTTCAACGAACCTTTAAAATCAATTTGATTGGACTTAGTCTTTTCTCCTTTTTTATGCTGCCACTTTCGTTCTTGGTAGGTATACCGTTTATGGGAGTTCCGATGTTTTTCATTTTGAATATAGCAGTAGTTTATAGCTACTTGCAAGCAAAAGATTTGAATGAAATTGACAAAACAACGAACAGTTACAATTACCTAAAGTCATTTGACCGTTGGTTGAAGAAACGAATTGAACGCTCAATAAGACTATACAAATATCTTTATCCTGCTGTTTTCTTATCCATTTTTTTTGGTTTCTGGTTTTGCGACTTTGGAGATTATCATTTGGGTGAGCAGATTATAGACTTGCTAAATAGATTTAGTAACAACATGATCTTAATTGGTGGTTTTCCTCTGCTTGTTATTGGTTTTGTGGTAATTGGGACCGGAACGGTTTATTACTTTGGTGAGCGGCTTTATCGTGCTGATATGAGGGGTATTTATGGTCGGGTGTTAGATGAATTGGAGCTTGTAATTTTGGAGATGGAAGAGCTTGGGACTTAAAATAGCAGTTATAATGGTCGCAACAGTTTTCACTCAGATTGATAAAGACGGATTCCGTTAGTAAAATACCTTAGCTCCCTTGTACTTTAACTTTGATTACAACTACCACTTTAAACAGTATTCTCTCATCCTTCGGATGAATTTTTAATTCCCTCCAGGCTACAACTCGAATTGCATTCGGCTGTAGGCTGGAGGGCATTAAAAAAGCCGATACACTAGATGTATCGGCTTTTAACAAACTTGGCGGAGGAAGAGGGATTCGAACCCCCGGTGCCCGTAAAGGCACGCTAGTTTTCAAGACTAGTGCATTAAACCAGCTCTGCCATTCCTCCTTATAAAAATTAGCGTTTCCTCTCAAACGCGGTTGCAAATGTATAGTTCTTTTTGGTAAAAATAAACCCTTGAGGAAAAATATTTTAAATGAATGCCAATTTAATTAGTTAGTTAAATCGTTTTCTTTTTTAAAAATTAATTAAACTACTGATTATCAATCATTTCTAAGCGTATCCGCAAACCATGCGATCTTTGTCTTGCATATCTTTTTTTAGACGAATTTTTGAAAAACCTGCTTTTGCAAGCAAATTAACGATCTCTTTGGCGTTATATTCATTCACTTCAAAGAAAAGTTGCCCTTCTGGGTTCAAATTCTTTTTGGCAAATTCGGCTATCTTTCGATAAAAAAGTAGCGGATTTTCATCGTCGACATAGAGTGCTAATTCTGGTTCATACTTTCGGACTGAGTCGCCCATTTTGCTCATTTCACTGCGAGGAATATATGGAGGGTTGCTGACTATGATGTCAGGATTCAAATCTGGCCATTTGGTCTCATCCAAAATGTCTGATTGAAAAAAGTAGACTTCTGAGTTGTTGTCAGATGCGTTGGTGCGAGCTATATCAATAGCAGCAGGACTTACATCGCAGGCATAGACACCAAGCGAGTGGTTGGCTTTCTTCAAGGTAATTGGAATACAACCAGTTCCAGTTCCAATATCAAGTACCTTATATGACTTTTCGAAATGAAGAGAGTCCAAAATCCATTGCACCAATTCCTCTGTTTCTGGCCGAGGAATTAAGACAGAGTCATTGACCTTAAATTTCAATCCATAAAAATCTGCTTGCCCTAAAATGTATTGAATTGGTTCCCCCTTAACCAAAGCTTCTTTTATCTCAGCAAGACGGGTTTGTTTGCCAACATCAAAATTATCTTTGCGTTGGAAATTGGTAATACCAAAGACATCTTCAAAGATAATTCGCGCCAAGCTTGTGGCTTCACGAGCTCCATATGTTTCCTTGGAAGCGGTAACAAAGTTCTGATAAGCAGTAGCAATTTCCATTGTGACTATTCCGTCGTTTTTGTTTATTTGGTTATTCGTATGTAGCAAAATTTCAGATTCATATTTAGAAAATTCAAAATACGAAAAAGGATTTGTTTTTCTAGTGTTTCAGCTATTTTCTCTTCTAAAAAGCTTCAATAACTAAGATAATCGTCCTTTAAAGTCATTATAACCAAATTCACGTACCACATCCAATTCACCATTCGTTCGCAAAATCGCAATAGACGGATGTTTCACACCATTAAACATACTGGTCTTTACCATTGTATAGTGAATCATATCTTCCAAAATGATCCGATCATTAATTTGTACCGGCTCATCAAAACTATACTCTCGCATAAAGTCGCCAGCAAGGCAGCTGGTTCCGCCTATTCTGTAATTAATTTTTCCTGGCATTTGATCTCCTGCCCCTCGGATCACTGGTCGGTACGGCATCTCCAAAGTGTCGGGCATATGTGCGGTAAAGGAAACATCCAACATTAAAGTTTTGATACCATGATTTTCGACAATGTCCAAAACGGTAGCTGCCAGAAAACCAGTTTCCCAAGCGATAGCTGACCCTGGTTCTAAAATAACTTCTACATCGTATTTTTTACGAAAACTTTTGAGGAGCTGAATCAGATGGTCAGTTTTGTAAGCTTCTTTGGTCATCAAATGCCCTCCACCCATGTTTATCCATTTCAGTTGTGGAAAAAGATGTTCATAGCGATCAACAAAAGCGTTCAAAGTTCGTTCTAAAGTATAAGAATCTGATTCGCAAAGTGAATGAAAATGCAAACCTTCAATGCCTTCCGGCAAACCGTTTTTCACCTGATTCGCTGCCACTCCTAATCTCGATCCTGGAGCAGCCGGATTATACAAATCTGTTTCTACTTCCGAATATTCAGGATTCACTCTAAGCCCGCAAGAAATCTTTCGATCACTCGCCTGCACTTGTTCCTTGTACTGCGCATATTGACTTAAGGAGTTAAAGGTTATGTGAGAACTGTAGCCCATTATCTCTTCAAATTCATCAGGAATATAAACTGCAGCATAGGTATGTGAATAAGACTTCATTTCTTCATAACAAAGCCTTGCCTCAGCCAGAGAACTAGCGGTAGCCCCATCTAAGTACTCTCGTACAATCGGGAAAGTCGACCACATCGAAAAACCTTTAAAAGCAAGAATGATGTTAATTCCCGCTTCGTCCTTCACCCTTTTTATCAGTTCCAAATTTCGTCTGAGTAGTTTTTCTTCCAGTACGAAACAAGGACTAGGAATATTTATTAAACCTGTTTTCATTAAAAGATTATTTCTCTGATAATAGCTAAATCTTCGATTTACTCAGCTCATTGACCTAAGTAATTTAACAATACATAGCCTTGCCCGGTGGAATTATATCGACAAGGATTGAACCTAGTCGATTTAGAACTCCTACACCTCCAAATCTACATCAAAAGCCTCCTGCCATTCCAAGCCATATTCACCCATCTTAGCCAAAAATGGATCTGGATTAAATTCCTCTACATTAAAAACACCTGGCTTTAACCATTGCTTCGTCATCATCATTTCTGCCCCAAGCATAGCAGGAACACCCGTGGTGTAGGAAACGCCTTGCGCACCAGTTTCTTTAAATGCGGCAGCATGACTACAATTATTCCAAATGTAATAAGTTCGCTCCTTTCCATCCTTGATACCACGAATACGGCAACCTATCGAAGTTTCACCGACATAATTATCTCCAAGAGATCCTGGATCAGGTAATACTTCTTTCAAAAACTTAAGCGGAATGATCTCTTGACCATTATACATAACTGGATCAATTCGAGACATTCCAATATTTTCAATAACCCTGAGGTGTGTCAAATATTCATCGCCAAATGTCATCCAGAAACGAGCTCGTTTTATGCTTGGATAGTTTTTGACTAATGATTCCAATTCTTCGTGATACAAAACATAAGAATTTCGAGCTCCAATATTAGGATAGTTTAATTCTTTTTTAATTTCGAAAGGTTCAGTTTCAATCCACTGTCCGTTTTCCCAGTAGCGACCTTTTTGAGTAATTTCCCGGATGTTGATTTCAGGGTTGAAGTTGGTTGCAAATGCTTTACCATGATCACCGCCATTACAATCTACGATATCGAGGTAATGAATTTCATCAAAATGATGTTTCGCTGCATGAGCAGTAAAAATACTGGTGACCCCAGGATCAAATCCGCATCCTAAAACTGCTGTTAAACCTGCATCTTTAAAGCGGTCTTGATAAGCCCATTGCCAACTGTATTCAAATTTTGCTTCGTCTTTAGGTTCATAATTAGCAGTATCGAGATAATGAACCCCTGCCTCAAGACAAGCATCCATAATAGTCAAATCCTGATAAGGCAAGGCAACGTGTAATACCATGTCCGGACCAAAAGATTTGATTAAAGCTACAAGCTCGGGAACGTTTTCTGCATCGACTTTTGCAGTTGTAAAGTTTTGATGTCCGCTAGCAGCTACGGCATCTTTAGCAATTGCATCACACTTTGATTTAGTACGACTTGCCAGCATAATGTGGGAAAAAACTTCAGGGTGTTGTGCACATTTGTAAGCCACTACACGGCCTACTCCACCAGCGCCAATAATCATGACTTTAGCCATCGTTTGAATTGATAAATCTGGTTAAAAAATGCTGCTTCTTAGAAGCAGTTATTGCAAAGGCAAATCTATACAATTTTGATCTTATTTGTATCTGTAAACGGAGAGAAAATATCGAACTAAATTACTTTAGTTTGTAGAAATAAACTGTAGATATGTTCGTGCTGCAGATTATTCTTGGCTCCAAAGCTCTCTTAGCAATTGTATTTACTTGCTTTTTCTCCACCTTCTTTGATTTTATTTAAGCTTTCAAGAACTTAGTTTAAAGATAAAATCAAATAAATTCACTTTTTTTAACCAAAATACAATAAACTACTTCCAAACGATGTTTTAGTATCAAATTAGTCACACCAATAAAAAACTTAAGATATAGCAAAACACATACATTTAAATTCGACATTCATCCAATTTTCAAACTTTAAATGTAATGCTATGTATTCAAGTAAGTTATTTTCCACGCAAACGATAATTCTATATATTCTAAGCCCTATGTTAGAGTCGAAACGGCTGTCCCCTAAAAAACGAGGGCCGTAGGCCTTAAGAAACCCCTATGCCCAAAACCGATTTCTATCCCCCTCCCTGAAGGCCTTTATTGTCCTTCAGGGATTTCTATTTATTGGAAAGATTAAATTTTGTAGGAAAGCTTGAATTCGAATTCACTCAGGCAAGGTCTCTCATCATTATTACTAATAACAAAACGTATAATTCGCCTTGCACCATGATTAGATAGAATCGGAAGGAAAATAATCTTCATCGACTGAAGATAAGCATATCAGGAAACTGGAAGCTAGAAGTCCACCAAGTCTCCAGCCTTAATCCCATAGGCATCCGTATACCCAGCCGCTACTTCCAATACATATTTCGCAGGACCTGTACTAGAAACATTTGTTTCCGTAAGAGGAACTGTCTCTTTAGCAATGTTCACAATCTTCTTATTCTCATCAATAAAGATGATATCTAGAGAAACATAGGTATTGCGCATATAAAAACTCTGTAACTTTTGTGTTTCCATAATAAACAACATCCCAGTATCCGTCGGAATCGATTTTCGATACATCATACCACGAGCTCTTTCTCCTTCTGTATCAGCCAACTCTATTTTGATGCTACGGATTTCCCCATTGTCCACAGCACTTACAAAACGGAGACTGCCCTCTTCTTTGAATTGAGGCTCTGATGGAGCAGTTGTGCTTGTGTTAGTTTGACTTTTGTTTGGCTTGGGGGCTGAACTAGTTGTTCGTCCACTTCCCAAAGTTCCTGCTGGCAAACTAGAAAAGATAAAACCAATCATAGCTAGCATCATAATGCCCACCAAGACATACTGACGTATGCTCATTTTTGGTCCTTTCTTAATCTTAGATTTGCTTGATTTTGGTTTCTTTCCTTTTACACTCATATTTAAATTATTTTATTTAATTGATTTTTTACTTGAAGATAATTTATTAGTAAATCTTAATTTAGGCAAAGCTGTCATTGGCCGAATAATTGTTTTTAATTTCCTTATTAAATAAGTTTAAAGAAAACAATTACTTGTGACGTTTCCTGAAATTTATGGTCTTATAACACAGAATACCAAAGATTTATCGCAAATTTGATAAATCTGACAGAACACAAACTCGATTATGAAAAAATTAGTCCTAAAAACAACGATACAAGTTTATGATGATGCGAGGGAACTTTCAAAGTCTGACCAGTCATTATTAAAGCTTGCACATAAGTCGCTTAAGCATTCCTATTCTCCTTATTCCAAGTTTAAAGTTTCTGCTTCCGTTTTGCTCAACAATGGTAAAAAAGTTTTTGGAACCAATCAGGAAAACGCAGCTTACTCCGTTTGTTTATGCGCAGAAAGAACTGCCTTGTCAAACGCTTCATCCAGGTATCCTAAAGAGCCAATTCAAGCTATTGCAGTAACTGCTCGTAGTTTAGAGCAAGTATTAGACCGACCTGTATCACCCTGTGGTCCTTGTCGACAATTCATATGCGAAATGGAGAATCGATACAAGCAACCGATCCGTTTGATTTTGCAAGGTGAGACTGGTCCTATTTACGTTTTAGAATCTTGCAAAAGTATTTTACCATTAGGTTTCGATAGTTCCTTTTTATAATTAGAAAATGTTTTAAACTAAGCACCATCAGCGAGCCAATCTTCTGCACGTTTTAAATCTTCTGGCGTATCAATTCCTATTGTTTCCAAATCCGTAATCCCTACCTGAATGGGATATCCATTTTCCAACCAACGCAATTGCTCCAGCGATTCAGAAATTTCCAAGACAGAGGGATTCAATTTAGAAACTTCCAATAGCGTATTTCTATAAAATCCATAAATACCTATGTGCTTGTAAAATTTGCCATTTGTTAGATAATCCTCCTTTTCATTCCCTCGCAAATTCGGAATTACAGAACGACTAAAATACATCGCTTTTCCTAGTTTGTCAAATACGACCTTAACGGTTGACGCATCAAACAAGCTTTCTATCTCTTCTATTTTCTTGGCCAAAGTTGCAATGCCCTGCCCATCCATTTTTTTTAATGCTTCAATCAAATGTTCAATCTGGCTTGGAGCCAAAAACGGTTCGTCTCCTTGGATATTAATAACAAGGTCGACATCTGACATAGCAGCAACCACCTCAGCACAACGATCAGTCCCTGACATATGTGTATCAGCTGTCATTTGCACCTGACCTCCAAAGGCTTTTACATGCTCATAAATACGGATATCATCGGTAGCTACAATCACCTGTTGGAGCCCTTTTACCTGCATAGCTTGTTCATAAACACGCTGAATCATACTCTTTCCAGCTAACAAAGCAAGGGGCTTAGCAGGAAACCTACTGGAAGCATAACGGGAAGGTATTACTGCTATAACATTCATTATCAATTACTTATAATGTAAAGAAAAAACTAGGAGTCCAGCGTAAAATAAAACGCTTTTTCTCGATCTTAGAGTATAAAAGTATTATTTTTGAGCCAGCTAAGATCGGGATTACACTAATTATTTAAATGTTAAGCTGCCTACCAGAGTGACTTGTATGAATTAATACTAGTCTCATCTAGTAAGAAGCCTCTAATATTAGGCTACCTTTGAATTGCATAAGGCTTAGATTATTTTGGGTTCGATTCCCATCATTCACCTGTTTTTCTTGCATGGTAGTTGCTTTAGTTCTTCCTAAATATCTGTATTAAAAAAACTATGAGGAAATTAATTCCAACACTATTAACGCTGATCCTTCCTTTTGTAGCATTATCAAAAGTAGATAGTCTAATTGTTCTTAACAATTCAGACACTGTTTATATTGAGATGACTCCTCTGCAAGAAAAAGCATTTGACCACGTGGTTGAAAAAAGTCAAACACTTTTCTCCATTGCAAAATTCTATGGGCTTAAAGTCGTCGATCTTTTTTACTATAATCCTGATCTGGAAAAGAAGAGTCTTTCTATTGGAACAACCATTAAGATTCCTATGCCAACCAAAGGAATCATTAGACAGAGGGGTGATAAATTTGATCTAAGAAAATACGTTCCTGTTTGCTATGTTGTACAGCCAAAAGACAACCTTTATAAAATTGCCAAAACTTGGTTTAAAGTTCCGATTGATACACTGATTGAACGCAATAATATGCCTTCACCTGGAATTCATATTGGACAAACATTGCATATAGGTTGGATGCGCAAAACAGGTATCCCAGCTACTTATCGTAAATTCAGAGGGCAACCAATTGACAAAAAAAATCAGAAATTAGCTCGCCAATATCAACAAGCTAGCGAAGTCAAAAGAGAACGCAAAGAACATGGTGTTGCCTACTGGCAAGATGTTGGGGTCAAAAGTGTGGACCTTTACGCTTTACATCGTCAAGCTCCGCTTAATTCCATTATTGCTATTACAAATCCTATGACCCGACGAACAGTTTACGCCAAAGTAATTGGCCCGATTCCAGAAACAGTTCATAACAAAGATGTAGTTGCGGTGATTTCCTCAAGGGTGGCAAAGCTGCTTGGTGCAAAAGATCAAAGGGCTTATGTAAAATTGCGCTACCTTAAATAAGCTCTCATAATAGAATGAGATATATGAGAAGCAAGTAAAGATGTTCACCTCATGTTCCATCCAAATAAAGCAGGTCGCTGTAAGAAGACTATATTGATCTTGTTTCAGAACAAATATTTATAGCTACAAACTGTAAAAACTACTTCGTTAAGTTCCAGACTTTACTGATCTTTGCGCAGCAAAAAAATAAAGGCTCATATAAATCCAACATGACAGTCTTTTTTCCGTATGAAACCACTTAATACTTTGTGTCATTATTCCACAAAGAACTAAATCATTGATTAAAGTATATGTACTACAACAACATCCTCGAAATCATTGGCAATACGCCTCTTATCAAGATAAACAAAGTTATTGAAGACATTCCAGCTTTGGTTTTGGTAAAATTAGAAACAGTGAATCCTGGCCATTCTATCAAAGATCGAATGGGTTTAAAAATGCTGGAAGATGCGGAAAAAGCAGGCTTGATAAAGCCAGGTGGCACCATCATCGAATGTACCTCAGGTAACACCGGTATGGGCTTAGCTATAGCGGCTTGTGTCAAAGGTTACCGGACAATTTTCACTACAAGTGATAAGCAATCAAAAGAAAAATTTGATATGCTACGTGCGATGGGATCAGAAGTAATTGTTTGTCCAACCAACGTGACGCCTGATGATCCACGCTCCTACTACTCTGTAGCAGAACGATTGAGCAAAGAAATTCCAAATTCTTATTGGTGCAATCAGTACGACAACCTTTCTAATCGACAAGCACACTACGAATCTACTGGTCCTGAAATATGGGAACAGACTGAAGGCAAAATCACCCACATGGTTGTAGGTGTTGGAACTGGTGGAACGGTATCCGGAACAGGAAAATATTTGAAAGAGCAAAATCCAAATATCAAGGTTTGGGGTATCGACACCTATGGCTCTGTTTTTAAGAAATACCACGAGACTGGAGAATTTGATGAAAAAGAAATATATCCTTACATCACGGAAGGAATTGGTGAAGATATTCTACCAAAGAATGTTGACTTCTCGATT
Source organism: uncultured Saprospiraceae bacterium (assembly GCA_937921775.1). Taxonomy (GTDB): domain Bacteria; phylum Bacteroidota; class Bacteroidia; order Chitinophagales; family Saprospiraceae; genus CALGLS01. The sequence continues at coordinate 21,726 of CAKZUK010000151.1, read as the reverse complement.
ATAGATCATTTTGAAAAAGTTGGTGATAAAGAAGGCGCCTTGATGGCTCGTCGGATTGCACGTGAAGAAGGTATCTTACTAGGCTACTCTGCGGGTTCAGCTTTTGCAGGATTACTACAGATGAAAGATCAACTAACCAAAGATGATGTGGTGGTAGTTATCATTCATGATCATGGTTCTCGTTATGTTGGAAAATTATATAACGATGAATGGATGCGTCAACGTGGCTTCATTGATGATGAATTAAAAGTTAAAGACATCATTGCTAAAAAGACAGATAAGCAGTTTCTTTCGGTTCAAAATTCTGATACCGTGAGAAATACTTTTGAGATGATGAAAGAGAAGGACATTTCACAAATGCCAGTAATGAGCAATGATGATATTGTTGGATCAATCACTGAAAGTGCTGTTCTAACCTATCTGCTGGAACACCCTGGTGATGATACTGCTACTGTTTCAAGCATTATGGGAGAAGCCTTTCCTAGTGTTGATCCTGAATTACCTTATCGAGAATTGAATCGCTATATCAGTAAGAAAATTCCTGCTGTTTTGGTGAAAGAGAAATCAGGTGTAATGCATATTGTAACTCACTATGATATTATTCAGGCTGTCTAATAATTAAGTCTATAAGATTCTTCTCTTCGAGAAGAATAAACCAACCATTTGAAAAACAAAAAGCCCCATCACGAAAGTGAATGGGGCTTTTTGTTGGATGAATTTGAGAAGACCCTTTCTTTGATCTCTCCAAAAATATCGTTTGATTCTAGCTGATAAGTCTAAAACAGACTCGCCTGATTTTCAGGAACTTGATCTTCGTCATTGTTTTGCATATCAGTAGTAATCGTAGGCAAGTGTCGTTTAATGATGCGAAGTTTGTGGGTATACTTCTGAGTAGTTTCATTAAAGATACCAAAGTGATCCAACTTGTCAATTCTCACCTGACCAGAAGCATGAATGATTTGATTATCGGCCATTATGATCCCAACATGTGTGATCGCTCCTTTCTTGTTTTCAAAAAAGGCTAGGTCGGCAGCTTGCGATTGATCTATAAAGTCGACAACTTCGCCAGTCTTAACCTGTTCCGATGCATCGCGTGGTAGAGCGATTCCAGTAAGTTTGTATACGATTTGCGAAAAGCCACTACAATCAATTCCCAATGGTGAGCGACCTCCCCAAAGGTATGGTGCGTATAAATATCGTCTGGCAATTTTCAGAATCAAGTCAGAGCTTGCACCATTTTCTTTAGGTGTTATAGCTTGACCGCTAAAGCTAAAGCTGGAACCATTAAGTCTAAAATTGAGTCCGTCAAATTCAGGAAGTGTTGCACCAATAGTAATGGGCAAGTAATGATCTTCTGACATTGCACCTTGCATCAGCTCAAGACTGTAAGCAAAGTTCTTTTCGTAACGTTTGATATCGTCAAGAGGAAGTGGTTTGATTTGACGTACGTCTGCCCAACCGATGTAGTTATCCCAAATACATCGAATTTTGGCCCAATTGCCTTTCTTCTGTAAAAACTCAACGGTCTCACCAAAAAGTAATTGAGATACCATTTCGCTTTTGTCTGAAGCTGAGCTCCTAACTGGAACTACGCTGAGTGGACAAATTCCGTAATTCATTGATAGTTGTGTAGTTTTATCTTACTGTTTTGCTTTGTCGGTAATTTGCTGATTAGCAATTACTTGGTATAAAGATATGAAATATTTCAATAAACTGCTAGACTGATTTAGGCGGCAGACACTTGCTCTTAGCCGTTTAAGGAGTAATTAGTATAAAGTATCTGGTTTAAGTCCAGAATTGGACTGATTTTAGGATCAAAATAATTCGTTCTTTGACAAATACCGTGGCCAATGTTAAAATGAAAGCGAAAGTGACTAAAGTAAACGTTGATTTTATCTTATCATTGGGTTCTAACACGGGATTTGTCAAAGAAGCAAATAAATTACCTTTTTACCCGTTTTTAAAGTTGAAAATTAAATTAGTTAAGTATTACCTTTGCGCTGGAACCGAATTTGTATAGAGAATATATAATAGGACCAATTCAAGCCAAATAATCCTGATTATGAACAAGAACCTTTTACAATTAATGAGCAATTCACCAAAGTCCCTTTTAATGTCAATTCCAAAAACAACGCTTCTTTTAGTACTTTTCATATTAGTTTCTGAATTTGCTCAAGCTCAGGATAAACATTTTACACAGTTTTATGCTGCTCCGCTAACCTTAAACCCAGCTCTAACTGGCTCCATGCCGGGTCGATACAGAGTTTCTGGAATTTATCGCGATCAATGGAGAGGCGTCCTAGACAATCCATATGTTACTTTTGGTGCAGCCTTAGATGTGAATTTCGATGTTGGATTTTTTGACTCTAGATACAAGGATCAAATCGCTATTGGATTGCTATTCGTAAATGATAAGGTTCCTGAAATTGATTTTTCAACCAACCAAATCTCCTTATCAGCAGCTTTTCACAAAGGCCTTGATTATGACAAAAAGCAGTTTCTTACCATAGGTATTCAAGGAACCATGGCTCAACGTAATATTAATTACGAAAACCTGACCTTTGATGATGAATTCAATGATCTTGATGCTTTTAACGGCGTTACAGCCGAGGATTTACCGGGAAATAACTTTGGCTATGGAGATTTGAATGTAGGTTTGAATTATCGCTATGCACCAAAAAGTGCTTACGTTTTTAATGTTGGTGTGGCGATGCACCATGTACTTTCTCCTGAAGTTTCATTTTACGCTACTTCTGCTGATGATGACGACGACCCGATCAGCAAGAGCAGCCTCTACTCCAAATACTCCACTCAAGTAAGTGTTCAAGTTCCTCTATCTGATCAACTGTTTTTATTACCTCGTATACTCTTCGCGATTCAAGGACCTCATACTGAAATAAACGCAGGTACAAACCTTCGTATTAAGCTAAACAGCTTCAACAACAATGCTTTCCATCTCGGTGCATGGGCTCGTCCTGTTACTAATGCTGATGGGAATACTTCACTCGATGCTATTGTTGCTTTAGTGGGGATTGAATTGGGCTCAGTTACTTGTGGACTGAGTTACGACGCCAACCTTTCATCTTATCAAACTTATAACAAAGGACAAGGTGCTATTGAATTTTCCCTGACTTATATTGGTAGTTTTGACAATGAGGATATTATGTGTCCTAAATTCTAAAGGACGGCTTTTTGAAAGTAATTCTTGGCTGTTGGCTTTCTTATAAAGCGACAACTGTTGATATAAATTGTGAGAGACAATTAAGTGTTTGGACTAGCTTAAACCATAACTAGGTGGGAGAGCCAAGCGTCAACAGCTACTAATAGTCCCTTTCACATTTCAATTCCCTCCACGTACTTTGATTGTTTCGTCAGGCGAAATGGTAAATGCTGCATGATACGACTTGCTGCAGTTTCCTGATCTTCCGCATATTTCAATTCAACAATTACAGCAGGATCTTTTAAGTGAAACTTATTAAATTGAGGATGTTTGAAGAGTTGATGAAAGGCTAAATCCCAGTCAATAGTCAACCTTATTTTTTGATTTGGAGTCACCCAATAAGAACGTTGATAGGAATTAAGCAAAACAGGTTTGAGCGCCTTATGTGTATTTAGTTTTTGATTGACAATAGCTTTTAGTTCATCCAGATCTTGTAAAGAAGAGTTTGGGATTGGATGACTTTCTTTATAACCCAGCATGTTCTCTTTTACCTTTACTTCCAAAACTGGATTTTGCAATATTTGTATAAAAGGTCCATACCATCTTAGCCGATACTTTTTGCGTTGCGCAATACCACTTTGATTTTCATGGAAGGTGGTAAAGGTCGAAGTATCGAAATAAACATTATTTACCTGACGATTGGGAAATGCTCTTTGGAAAGAGGCAGGGTGCATGCGAACTACCTGCTCAACTAAGTGAGCAGGTAGTTGTTCGACTCTATATTTTCGTTCGTATCTCACAGTTTGGTTTGTGAGTCAGTTAATCTTTTATCAAAGGAACCATCTCGACTATCTCCAATCCATAACCCGGCAAAGCAATTCTACGCTTTGGATTATTGGAAATTAAACGAATTTTATTCAGCCCCAATTCTCTTAAAATTTGAGCACCCACTCCAAAGTCTCGTTGAATTTCAGAAGTTGTTTTGATACTGTCTGGATCAGGTTCTGCAAGCTTCGCAATCGCTTTTAGATGATTCAAAATTGCATCTTGCTTCTCACCGTGTCGCATATATAATAAGACACCATTTTTTTCAGCAGCAATCATTTTCATTGTATTCTCTAATTGCTTTGCATTGCCCTCAAATAGATTACCAATCACATCGCCAGTCTCTGTACTTGAATGTACACGAACAAGAATAGGTTCATCTGCGTTAAGCTCTCCTTTTGATATAGCCAAATGCGTATCGCCCGTAGTCAATTGTGTAAAAGCGTGTACCATGAATTTTCCATAAGGAGATTCCATTTCTACCGAAAGTTCTTTCTTTACGATTCGTTCGTTACGCATTCTATATTCTACCAAGTCTTTGATAGAAATCAACTTCAACTCATGCTTTGCCGCTAGTTCAATTAGCTGTGGCAAACGAGCCATTGAACCATCCTCGTTTAGAATTTCAACCAAGACACCTGCAGGGCTAAAGCCTGCTAACTTTGATAAATCAATCGCAGCTTCAGTATGTCCTGTACGACGAAGAACCCCTCCAGTTTTTGCCCTTAGTGGGAATATATGTCCTGGACGTGCAAAGTCAGATGCCTTAGTTTTTGAATCAACCAAAGCTCGAATTCCAGTAGATCGATCATAGGCCGAAATACCGGTAGTACATCCCTGTCCAACTAAGTCGATTGATACGGTAAAGGCCGTTTCATGCAAAGCTGTGTTGTTAGAGACCATCATATTCAATTCTAATTCATCTGCACGCTTCTCATCAATAGGTGTACAGATCAATCCACGACCATAGGTCGCCATAAAATTGATTATTTCAGGTGTAACCTTATCCGCAGCGCAGATAAAGTCGCCTTCATTTTCACGATCTTCATCATCTACTACGATGATTACTTCTCCAGCTTTGATTGCTGCAATAGCATCTTCTATTGAGTCAAGCTCAAGCTTATTCTCCTCTTTTTGGTGGTTCCCAGACATTGTTTTTAATTCCATTGATGTATTTTGTAAAACCTTCTAGTAAAGCTATATTCATCACCAGAAAGTATGTGATATTCCGCAACAAAAGTAAGTGAATATTTAATCTTTGAAGGATAAAATCTAAGAAAGGTATCCCAAAAAGCACAAGACTCTGCATTATGAACAGGTAGTACCACATTATGTTGCCAGAAAAGGCTAATAATCCACAACAAAAATAGGATATCAAAATAAAGAAGGGCCCCATCCATTTGAGCACTTTATGTGATAAAAAGGAAAAACCTAAGGGTGAAAATGGCTTTTTGAGCAAATGGCCAAAAGTTTGAAGGTTTTGGTAATTACCTGCTGAAATTCTGGATTTCCGTCGATATTCCTCTTTGATGTCATGTGGTACCGACTCCTGGCAGCTCGCTTCAAGGTCATTGATCGCGGCACCTCCCCTTTCCAGTGCTTTGAAAGCAATGTAAAAATCGTCGACTAAAAATTTTGGTGGCACTTCATGATAGTAATCCGATCGCAATGCATAACATCCTCCAAAAGGTCCTACCATAGTACCCCAAAGTAAACCTTCTCTGTTTTTCAATCTTACCTCAGCGTTGACATATTGCTTTTCTGATCTAGAAATACCTTTTGATTGAATTCCTGTGTTCAACATATTAGAGTCAACTAAAACGACTTTTTCACGCTTAAAATGGCGCACTAACTTCTTTATCGTGAATGACTCTAAAATTACGGAGGCATCTGTTAGCAAAAAGATATGATTCTTCCCTTTTCCGAATTTAGCGACAGCATCTGCTGCCAATTCATTTACAATTCCTGGCTTACCTCGCCTTTCTCTAAAAGGATAAAAATGAATGGAAGGATTCCCATCCGCAAAGTCGGACATGAATACATTCGTTTGATCCGTTGAGCAATCAGAACCAACAAAAATATGCAGTTTGTCTTTTGGATAATCAGAATTAATTAAGCTATTCATCTTTTGCTCAATCACCACTTCTTCGTTATAAGCCGCCATGATAACTGATACACTTGGCCATTCAGAATCGCTTTCAAAAAACTCCGTTGGAGCTTTAATATTTCTAGCCAAAAACCCCATTAAAAATGGATAAAAAAGATAAGCATGTACTAATCCCGCAATACAAATGAAAAATATTATTTGAAGGACTAGAAGCATTGGCTAATTTTGAACTGGCATTTTTTATTACAACTGAATTGTAGTTTGAAAAGCCGAAATTAGGGAAAAAAGAAGGGAATCAAAAGTTAAATCAAAATTAACTGTTCTGACTGAAGATGAGACGAGCTGGTCCCCAATTTAGTTGTCTAAATGATATCCAACAGTTGCTTAGTTTTTGCCTTCTTGGTAAGCTGCAGTAAGTGATTCTGCAATCGCCATATTATCATAGGTTCTTGCTACAAATTTTTGCGCCGACTCTCCTATTGATTTTAGCTGTCCATTACTGGAATAACAAAAGGCAATGCAATCCAAAAAGCCTTTAACATCATCTGCAATTAATACTTCTTTCTTATCTGTAGCGCCAATTCCTTCCAACCCAATTGAAGTAGTCATCACCACTTTACCAAGTGCCATTCCTTCCAATATCTTTGCCCGCATACCACTCCCACTCAGCAGTGGCACCACCATTATCGAATGCTCATTGATAAAAGCTTGTGCATCAGGAATCTCACCATGAATATGAATATTAGGTTCATTCATCGCTTTCATCCAATCTGGTGTATTGCGGCCTGCAATATGTAATTTCAAGCCTGGAAATTGAATTTGTGCCTCTCGCCATACTTCATCCATAAACCATTTTAAGCCTTCTAAGTTAGGCATCCAATCCAATGATCCAATGAAGGAAATTGACAATTCTTTTTCGTAACTCTGGAAGTTGGGATTGTAATCGTTCTTATCCAATCCAATCGGCGTAACAGTAGCTTTTTTGTCAAAGCCATATGATTTGAAAAAATCAAGATCACGCGCTGTTATTGGAACCAGAATATCACATTGATTCATCGTTTCCAATTCAAATCGCTTGAGCTTTTTTGTAAGATGCTGGAGGTACCATTTCTTTGGAAGAAAAGCAGTATTAGTCGCAATTCGCTCCCAAATTTCGTGCTCAACATTATGCGCGCGCAATGCAATAGTAGCTGAAGAGTAATTACGAATAGTCGAAATATAAGGCGCTAGATACAGTGTTTCCAATTGCACCACATCAAAATCATTGCTGGCAAGCAAGCCTTGGAGCTCTAGCGAAAAGTCTTTGGAAACAAAGCGTTGAATATGATAAGAAGACTTGGAAAATAAGTTAAAGAATGCATCTAATGGCTTGACCTTACTATCAATATCAACGACATGAATGTCTTTATAATGATTGAAGCTTTTAGGCAAATCTTCTTTACGAAAATAATGCTTTGGTGTATTCATGCATAGCAATGTCACCTCACAGCCCATATTACTCATGGCTTTGGACAAGTGGTTGATGGCAATCGCTTCACCATCTTTCACAGGAAAGGGGAATTTTTTACAAAGCTGTAGTATTTTCATATTCCGATACTGAAGAATTAGAATTAGAATTAGAATTAGAATGTCCCATAATCATGGGCTCCGCATTTTGGCGAGCATTCTAATTTCGATTCTAATTCATTTGTTTTACACAAAAATAGCCATAATTAAAGGGAAAGGCTCAAAATTAGTAGGCTATTCTACATATTCCTCCTCCTCTCGCCAAGCCGGTGACACTATGCAATAGAATTCTAAATCAACATCACCAGTATTCTCGACATATTGATTGGCCATTGGGGGTACGTAAACAATATCGCCTTGTTGTACCTCCTTTTCCTCCTCATTTATATAAATTCGGCCAATTCCTTTTAGAAATATGTAAGTTTCCGAATGTTTCAAGCGATGAGCTAAGGAGGCTTTGTTGATTTCAATTTTTGCGAAAGCAATACTATAACCTAATTCAATTTTATCGTTGTCAGGATGCAAGACTTCTTTCAGAATAGTATCATCACCAGCCTTAAAAAATGGGATATCTTCGATTGACTTATGTAGCATTTTGTTGGTTTTGTTTGACAATAAAACGATGTTTAATTGACCTTTGCTGCTAAGATTAGAGCTCGATCTATGCAAACAACTGACTTACAGCGGTTTATGAATAAATAAATAAATTTGTCGGTTACGTACTGAATGTTTAATTTTGACGCAAATGATAAAAGTCAACGGCATACATAAATCTTACGGAAATCTTCACGTGTTAAAAGGTGTAGATTTGGAAATTGGGAAGGCAGAAATCGTCAGCATTGTTGGTAAATCCGGTGCGGGTAAAACTACTTTACTACATATTCTAGGCACTCTAGATCAAGCTGATAAAGGAGAACTCCTTTTTGATGGCGAGAACATTACCAAGTACAGTACCAAACAACTTGCGGCCTTCCGCAACAAGAAGATTGGATTCGTATTCCAGTTTCATCATCTGCTTCCAGAGTTTACGGCCTTGGAAAACGTTTGCATTCCCGCCTATATCCAAAAAATGCCGGAAGCAAAGGCTGAAAAAAGAGCAAAAGAACTACTAGACTATTTGGGACTAGCCGATCGAATTGCTCACAAGCCAGGTGAACTTTCTGGAGGGGAGCAACAACGCGTCGCTGTTGCCAGAGCTTTGATGAACCAACCCGCTATTGTATTTGCTGATGAGCCTTCAGGGAATCTTGACTCTGTTTCTTCTCAGGAGCTGCATCAGCTGTTGTTCGACCTACGTCGTGATTTCCAACAAACTTTCGTAATCGTAACCCACAATGAGACGCTAGCGACTATGAGTGATCGAACTCTAGTGATGAATGATGGAATCATAGTTAGTTCATAAACATGTAGTAAAATGTCAGAGGAAAAAAGCACCAATCTTATCCCAGAGAAACCGGAAAACAAAATCCGCAAAGGTTGGTCTGATTTATGGGCTGGTAGTGTCGAGTTTTTCAAAAAACTGATAGACCTTAGGAATGGACTAGACCGGGAGGGGACCATAGTAAATATTAAAAACAACAAACGAATGCAAGGCGCCAATGCTTGGTTGCTGATGTGTTCGATTATGATTGCTTCCTTAGGTTTGGATTTGAACTCTCCTGCCGTTATTATTGGAGCGATGCTTATTTCGCCTTTGATGTCACCTATATTAGGAGTAGGTTTGGCTATTGGCATTAATGATGAGAATACGCTTTTCATTGCTTTAAAGCACTTTGGAATTGCGATTGCGATTGCCTTGGTAACCAGTACCTTGTACTTCTTTTTCACTCCACTAGGCAATGAAACAGATGAAATTATTGCAAGAACATCTCCGAATCTTCTTGATGTAGCAGTAGCTTTCTTTGGAGGAATAGCTGGTATCATTTCGGGATCTAGAAAAGATAAATCGAATGCAATACCGGGTGTTGCTATTGCTACGGCCTTGATGCCACCACTTTGTGTTACAGGTTATGGAATTGCAAATGGACATTGGGGCATCATGTTTAATTCGTTTTATCTATTTTTCATGAATGCTACTTTTGTTTCGTTGGCAACCTTCATCATTGTACGCTTTCTTGATTTTCCTTTGCGCAAGCATATGAACGAAGCTGCTGCCAGAAAGACACGTTGGATTGTACTAGCGATCAGCATACTCATGATTGTTCCTGCAGGTATTATTTTTTCAAAGGTGATTCAAAAATCAAATCAGGAACGAATCATTCTGAATTTTATTGATAAGAAATTTCCAAATGCAATGTATGACTTTAAGCGCATTGACAATACCGACTCTGTCGAACTAAAGTTAATGGTTCCGAAATACATTGCTCCTAACAAAATTGAGGCATATAAAGATACTTTAAGACGATCAAATGTTGAGCATTTTAGCTTAGTCTTCATTCAAGATCCAGATGAAAGAAAGGAATTTGAAGAGTTGAAGGCAAGAAGTGGTGGTGCTGTAGAAATTGCAGAAAACAGCTTAAAAATACAAGGTGACCTTGAGAAGCAAATTGACGAGCTTAGTTATCAAATCGATAGTTTGACCAGTCAAGGCTTACTTTTCAAGCAAATGACTAAAGAAGTAAAAGTTCTTTTTCCTAAACTTGAAGCAATGAGTTTTACCAATCAGGCCAATTATGCAAATTTTGGGAATGGCAAACAAAGGTCTATTCCTGTTCTATTTTTGGAATGGGAGAAAGTAAGTAGCAATTCAGAAAGAAAAAAGCAAGCTATTGAAGAGCAAAGATTAGTTGATTTTATAAAGGAGCGAGCGACCTTGGACACCTTGAAAGTCACCCATTGACCAAGTACAGTTCCAATGACAATTCCAAGTCGCTCGAATAAAAGATTTAATAGCAGTTAACCGCTTTACTATTTAGGGAAACCACCACTACTATTGACATTTTAAATGGCACTTCTTAGCTTACTCCCAGCGAGCCAAGCTAATCATAGCTTTAGGATAAGTATCGCCTAAACGTAGATTTCCAGCCAGCTGTTCCTCTTCAGACAGATCTAAATCATGAACCTTGTTGCAAGGAATATCCTTCAATTCAGGAATCCAAATTTTTACGTATTCACCTTTTGGATCGTATTTTTGAGCTTGTTTGAGAATATTAAAATAACGATCTTCTCGAGGATCATTTCCTACACCTGCTAGATAAGCCCAGTTTCCCCAATTGCTACATGGATCATAATCTAAGAGCATCGATTCAAAATAAGATGCACCAATTTGCCAATTTAATTTCAAGTCATTGATCAAGAAACTAGCCACATTCTGGCGGCCTCGATTTGACATAAAACCAGTTTGCTTCAACTCACGCATATTAGCGTCAATAAATGGCATTCCAGTACGCCCTTCGGTCCAAAGTTTAGTAATTTGCTGCTCTTCCGAACACTCAGAATTTGCACGTTCAATAATGCCCCCTTTTAAGAAAATCTTATTACCGTGTTTCTTTCCCATTAGTCTGAAAAAGTCTCGCCAAAGTAACTCAAAAAACAACCAATAAGTCGATTCATTACTCCCGCGTTCTTCCTCGTATTTTTTCAGCTCTGTGTAGATTTGCTTTGGAGAAAGACAACCTTGTGCCAGCCAGGGAGAAAGTTTTGAAGAGTAACTTTCTCCGATTAAATTATTTCGAGTTTTTTTATAGTTCTTGACATGATCTGTTTCCCACAAATAATTATGGAGCCTGGCCAATCCTTTTGTTTCACCTCCTTCAAAAGCAATCACAGATCTTTCATCTCTTTCAAAATCGTCGTAGCCCAAATCTTGCAGTGTAGGGACATCACCGTGTTCCACAACAACCTCCAATGAATTAAACTTATCTGTCGGGCTTGCTAGGGCTTCACGTACAGGAACCATTCGTTCTACTTCTTTTCGAAAAGTACTAAACGTATCAGGACAATGCGTCACAGGAAATGGTAAATCTTGTGTGTAATAGAGCATTTTCCCTCGAGAATAAATAATTTCTTGACCAATGGACCAGAGATTTCGTTCCAAAGTATCTTGTACATTAACTTCATCTCGAGTACGCTCTCTATTACAAAAAACCAAACTCGATTTAATCTGTCGAGCCAGTTTAAATATCTCATCTTCAGGCTTACCAATCCTTACAACTAAATTACTTCCTAATGCTTGTAAAGATTTCTTTAAATCTTGGACAGATTCCTGTATAAAACGTGCACGATGATGGGCAGTCTTTTTGAAACCAAAACGGGTGTTTGATTGATATAATCGCTCATCAAAAACATAAACAGGAACTACCTCTTCAGCGCATTTTAAAGCATCGGTCAATGCTTCATTATCATGGAGTCGGAGATCTTGTCGGAACCAGACTATTACTCGTTGTCTGTTCATAATTTGGTATGGTCAACTAGGTGTAAAAAATAGAACTAAAGTATTAAAGTGATAACAATAAGTCAATGAAGTTGTTCATACTTTTAAGCTTTTTATGGAGAGCATTTTATAGTTATTTATAAGAAGATGATTTTCTGTTTAAAATATCGACCAAAACGTATTACACAAAAAATAATTTGGCTCAATATATAGTCAAAATTTAGACTATAATACGCTCCTTAAGTCGTTAAGCTTCAACTAAAAGTTTGCAACAATTCAAGTTAATTTATTCGTTGTTGCAAAGGTATTATTTTAACCATCAAAAAGTCAAAGTACTTCATTAACTTTGTGCAACAAAATAACAATTATGCGATTATCAATCTACCTATTACTTTTTTGCTTTTTTAGCTCCTGTGAAAATAATACTTCTAGCAATGATAAACTTCCATTACCAATCTTAGGTGAAAAAGAAATTGTGGATGGTGAAACTGTTTACCATACGATTTCGGATTTTGAATTTATAGATCAAGATAGTACCATCATCAACAATGCGACCTTTAAAGATAAAGTCTATGTAGTTGACTTTTTCTTTACACATTGTCCTACTATTTGTCCAAAAGTAAAACAACAGATGCTGCGAGTCTACGACAAGTTTAAAGAAGATGATCGAGTAGTTTTGTTATCACATACTATAGATACTCCACGAGATTCGGTTCCAAGGTTAAAAGTATATGCAAATCGTTTGGAAGTAAGCAGTGATAAGTGGCATTTTGTAACAGGTGACAAAGATAAAATCTACAGCATGGCTAAAGAATATTTCATTACTGCCTTGGAAGATGCGGATGCACCAGGTGGTTACGACCATAGTGGTGTACTCGTTTTGGTTGATAAAAACCGAAATGTTCGTTCATTTGGCAATGGACTAAACCCTGAAGAAGTAGATCGTTTGCTTACTGATATCGAAAAATTACTCCATGAAGGTTAAATACCTAATTCTTTCTTTTTCTATTCTCTTTGTAGTGTTTGCTTGTCAAAGCAATCCCTATGGCGAAGGCAAACGCATTTATACTGCCTATTGTGCCAGCTGTCATATGGAAGATGGACAAGGTTTAAAAAGTCTGGTCCCTCCCCTAGCCAAATCTGATTACCTTGCTCAAAACCAAGATAAGTTAGCTTGTATCATCAATAAAGGTTTAAATGGTTCGATCATCGTAAATGGGAAGGAATACAACCAACCTATGGCGGGGATTCCAGGCTTAAACTCTACAAAACTCACCAATGTGATCAATTATATCAATCATGCCTGGGGTAATAATGCAGGTTATACCAAAATTCAGGATGTCGAATCTGCATTGAAAGCATGTGAATAACTATTTCAGTGGCAATTTCTAACGACAGTGGCAATTTCAATCTGCTAAATCTTAGCATTCTCGCCCCTGAAAATACTTATAATACCTTGATGGTTTTGAGCCGTATTTACTAGCGAAGAAAGGCCTGTTCTTAGTCGAGTATTGGCATTTATCACCTTCCAAGCTCTTAATAGCTTTTTGTCACCTAACTTACCTTAATTTCCAGTATTTTAAATATTAGGTTATATTGCCAAATATTTTACAGGATTTGAGAGGCGATTTTCGTCTTATCTGTGAAAAACGTGTATTTTTGACTCTACCTAAACCTACTCTTAAAATCACACATAACGGTATGAAAAAAATTCTTTTACCTATTCTTTTATTCTTGGTTTCGACTTCATTGTTTGCTCAGCCTGCGAATGACGACTGTGGCGGCATTATTGACCTCGGAACCATTCCTTTATGCCCAGATACGGTCTGGTATACAAATGTTGACGCAACAGAAGAAGATATCGGAAATGACAACTTCCCTGCAGGCTGTGATGGCGGCGATTTTGCTTTTGTCGGAAGAGACGTATGGTTTCAATTCAACACCAATGACACTTTGATTGATATCAATATTGAAGTTACTGGTATCAATGATCCTTCCGGGTCTACACCTATGGTTAACCCTCAGGTAGCCCTTTATCGTGGAGATTGTTCTTTTGACAACCTCTCATTGGTAAAATGTGGCCGTGCTGGTGATGGTGAAAACATTGTAGACATCGACGCCATTGGTCTGGATCCAAACACTACTTACTTCTTGCGTATTAACGACTGGTCGAGTACGGCTTCTCCAAACTCTGGTACATTCCAGCTTTGTATTGGAGAACAAGACCCTATCTTTAATATTTGTGGTGATGGTTCTGTAGAATGTGCTGGAGTTCTCTACGATTGTGGTGGACCTGACGAAGACTACGGCAATAATGAGAATGAATCATTTACGATTTGTCCTCCAGCACCAATGGATGGTTGTATTACTTTTAATATGGAATATTTCAATATTGAAGAAGGCTTCCCTGGAGATGTCATCACTTTCTACGATGGACCTGATACTAATTCTCCAGTTATTGCTGATTTGGGTTCCGGTAACTTCGGTTCTGGCTCAGGTGGTGGAGGTGTTTGTTTTAGTGTACAGGCATCCAACGGCTGTTTGACCGTTGGTTTCACATCTAACGGCACTACAACTTTTGAAGGATTCTGTGGTGCATGGGAATGTAGCTCAGATCCATGTGAAACACCACCTCCTATTGATGTGGATGGAACAGTAACCGATGAAGAATTGGCAGATTTTGTAACAACAGCTCAAACATTAGCAACAATCACAAACGTGAGTTGCCCTGAAGGTTCTTATGGAACTTTTATAGGAGAAGATACCGAACTTGGACTTGAGAGAGGAATTGTACTCACATCTGGAACAATTGAAAATGCAGTTGGTCCGAATACGAATACAGGCATCTCTGCTTTTAATGGTGGAGGTAGTGATGCTGACTTAGATTATATATCAACATCTGGCTTATCAAATGATGCTTGTGTGGTTGAGGTAGATGTCTTTGTAACAACTAATGAGTTAAGTTTTGAATACATTTTTGGTTCTGAAGAATATACCGAATGGGTAGGTTCGTTCAACGATATTTTTGCCTTTCTTGTATCTGGTCCTGGCATTGTTGGTGATCCCAATATTGCTAATCAGGTAAACATCGCACTTATCCCGGGCACAACGGACCCTGTAGAAGTAAACAGTGTCAATAATATTCAAAATTGGGAATACTATCGTAACAATGAATATGGCCAAAGTGTAGAATACGATGGTTTGACATCTGACTTTTTGGGTATTAAAAAGAGTCTTACTGCTTCTATTGAAGTAATTCCTTGTACTACATACCATTTGAAATTTGCAGTTGCCGATAGAGGTGATACTGCGCTTGATTCAGGAGTATTTATTGCAGAACTAAAAGGTGGTGTTCCAGATTTGACAGTAAACTTTGCCTCAGGTGTTGATTACTTAGTTGAAAACTGTACCGGTACATCTGATGTACTTTTGATTACATTAGATAACCCACTTCCCGATACAGCTACTTACGATGTAAGCATCGGAGGAACAGCAACTCTTGGCGTCGATTATACACTTGACATACCTGCTCAGATTACTTTGGAGCCAGGGGAGACACAATTAGCTTTCCCTCTAGTTCCTCTATCTGATGGAATATTGGAAGGCATCGAAACTATTATCATCCAACTAACCAATAATTTTGGTTGTGGGGATGTAGAGTTGAATGAAATTGAAATTGAAATCCATGATCTACCTTTAGTTGAAATCTTTGCAGGGGTAGACTCCATATTTGCCTGTGATGGCGAATGTCTCCAAATGACAGTTGAAGGTGGTGCTTATTACGAATGGGATTCTGAAGAACCAAACATCTTTGATGATCCTAACGCAGCAGAGCCACTCGCATGCCCTACTTTCAACCAATGGGTTTATGTAGAAGGTTTTGTGAGCGCACTACCTGGATGTTCTGATCTTGATTCAGTTTACCTTTCTATAGTTGATCCGCAGTTAACGATTATGGCTGGCGGTGCAACGAATATTTGTGTTGGAGATAGTGTGCAATTGTTTGCTGACAATAATGTTGGTAACGCTGGTATCATGTGGACTCCTGACGACTTTCTGAATGCGGATGATATTCCAAATCCAGTAGCAACACCTACAGTAACGACAACTTACACCGCAACTGTAAACGTTTCTGGCTGTACTGCTACAGATATGGTAACAATAAATGTTGATCCCTATGATCCAGTAAGCTTAACTACAACTGATACGACACTTTGTGAAGGATCAGTTTTACAGTTGGCAGATTCTATTGAATTTACCACTACAACTTATGAATGGACTCCAACAGACTATATCATTACAGATACTGATATTGCAGGTGCCGTTACTATTCCTTTAGATGATATTGTTTACACTGTAGTCTCAACTTCTGAGAATGCCTATTGTTCAGACAGTCAAACAGTGAATGTTACAGTATTACCTGCTTCTGTAGAAATTGAGCAAGGTGATTACTTTGAGCTTTGTTTGGGCGATAGCATCAATCTAACCGCTTTAAACAGTACAAATGGTGTTGGTATTATCTGGTCGCCAGATCTCAACTTAGACACCTTAGAAGGTGGTGAAGTTTGGGCAACTCCAACTGAAACAACAGAGTACTTTGTTACACTTAATGTGGGACAGTGTACCGTTATTGATTCAATTACCATTCGAGTTGACTCTCTGCCTGAATTAATGATTGCACCAATACCTGACAACAATCCATTCTGTGAGGGAGAAGTTATCTCTCTAACGTCTCCAAACTACTTACCAGGCAGTTTCCCTGACCTAGAGCACGTTTGGACACCAGTGATAGGTGAAGAGTCTGATACGACCAACTTTAACCTTGTAATCACCGCTACAGAAACCTTTACGTATACTCGCTATAGCTTTAATCATGCTTGTGTTGATACATCTAGTATCGAGATAATAGTGATTGATCCGAATGACATAACAGTCACTCCCAATCCTGATACAATTATCTGTGCAGGTGAATCAGTCCAATTAATGGCTTCTAGTCCTGACACAGATGAGTTTACTTGGTCACCAGCAAACTCTTTAACTTGTGAGGAATGTCCTAATCCAATTGCTACACCAACAGTTTCGACAGTGTATTTAGTAGAAGCAGAGGTTATGGGCTGTCCAGTTATGGCTTTTGTAGATGTAGGTCTAAAAGGTCCGCCTATGTTTGACTTACCTGAGAACCCAAGTATTTGTATTGGAGAAACGGTTGTTTTAAATAGCATTAATGATCTAGATGCAACATACTCATGGACATCAGATCCTGCAGGTTTTGTTTCAAATGAAGCTCAACCACAAGTAAGTCCAACTGTAAATACGACTTACTTCCTTACAGTAGACAATGAATGGTGTGAACCATACAATCTACAAACAACAGTAACGATTGATCCTGAACCAGCAATGACAGCGAGTGATGATGTTACTATTTGTCTTGGAGAAACGGCAGAACTTATAGCTACTGGTAATTCCGATGGTACCTACACTTGGACTCCTGGTGCTGATGGACAAACACTTTCAGTTTCACCAGATGCTCCTGGGGTTTACGTTTATACTACCAGCTTCACCAATGGATGTGGAACTGTAAATGAAGAAGTAGTGGTAACTGTTGTAGATGCAGTAAAGATTGATGGCTTTGCCTACAATCCTGATCAAACCGAGTACAATGAAGGAGATGCTGTTACGATTACTGCTATTACAGATCCGGTAAATCCTGTTGGAGCTACTTACGATTGGACATTTGATGGACAATCTTTCCCGGATTCTGGTCCAGTATTAAATACCAATTTTATCACTACTGATCCAACGGACTATTCACTAATTGTTACAAGTGCGGAAGGTTGTGTAGATGAATTTGCTCGTTCCAGAAAAGTAAACGTTTTAATGTGGGATGTACCTAATGCATTTACACCAGATGCAGATGGAACGAACGATTTTTTCAATGTAATTTTGTCTGGAGATATCGTAGATATGGAGGTAAGAGAATTCAAAATTTTCAATCGTTGGGGAGCAGAAGTTTACAACAATGATACACCAGATACCGGCTGGGATGGAACGCATAGAGGAAAGCCATCGCCATCGGATGTTTACATTTACAGAATTGTATTTGAACGCTTTACTGGCGAAGTAGTAACAGAAACGGGTGATGTCACCTTAATTCGGTAAATTTTTTAAAAAAAAATTAGCGGCAATAATTTAAAAATTATTGCCGCTTTTTTTATGTTTTTATCTTTGTAAATAAAAGTGTTTTTTATTCTATTTTTACTACTCAAAATTCTTTTTTCATTTTCATCTTTTCTTAATTCTATTTTTCACTAACTCCATAAATAAATTAAGTAGACTGTTTACTTTTTCAACAATTAAAACACATCTTTAATTTTGTAAAAAAAGGTTAATTCACAAAAAACAAAAAACAAGGCAACTTACTCACTTACAGCAAGATACAACTACACTGAATTCAAAAAAAAAACAAAATTCTACTTTATTTTTTTTGATAACTTCGCTTTCAAACTATTCAATCAAAAACTTCTCTTTTACCCACTCAACAAATTGATTCTATATCAAGTTTAAGTTATTTAAAGCATCAAAAAAACTACACTAAATTCCATCTTTTTCACAAGCTCATTTATTCGTTTTTATTTATAAAAAACGGCTGCTCTTTTTTGCTAAAAAACAAATTAAAAAATTGGACGCAAAGTTTTTTTTTTTGAAGACACTTGATTAGTAAATAAAAATTCAATTACTTTGCTAAAAATTAGGAAGTTATAAAATCAAAAAAACGTTTTTGAAAATTACTTTTCTACTTTTAAAAAGATCATTGAAAACTTATTTTTATTTCATGAAACTTGTTGCAAATTTTTATCTAAATTTTGCAGTTTTGTTTTTTCTAAAAAAAAGAAAACTCTAAAAAGAAAAACAAAATTCAAATAAAGACGTAACACTTCTCGTTAAAGCACCTCGTTCACAATTACCATATTACATTTTTTTGTAAAATGGAATAATAATTGTTTCGTTGTGCACGAGCTTATTTATTAACTAAACTTTTTACAATGGCTGTAAAAAAATCAACTAGCAAGTCTGCTTCAAAAGCGAAAGCAAAGAAAGCAACCACTGCTAAAGCAAAAGCTGCGCCTAAGCGCAAGACTGCTGCTAAAAAGAAGACTACTGCAAAGAAGTCTCCTGCAAAAAAAGCAACTGCAAAAAAAGCAACTGCTAAAAAGGCTGCTCCTAAGCGCAAGACTACTGCAAAGAAGACTACCGCTAAGAAGACAACTGCTAAAAAAGCAACTGCTAAAAAGGCTGCTCCTAAGCGCAAGACTACTGCAAAGAAGGCTACCGCTAAGAAGACTACTGCTAAAAAAGCAACTGCTAAAAAGGCTGCTCCTAAGCGTAAGACTACTGCAAAGAAGACTACCGCTAAGAAGACAACTGCTAAAAAAGCTGCTCCTAAGCGTAAGACTACTGCAAAGAAGGCTACCGCTAAGAAGACTACTGCAAAAAAAGCAGCTCCTAAAAGAAAGACTACTGCTAAAAAGACAACCGCTCGTCGTAAGTCTACTAGCAAGAAGAAATAAAAATCTTTCTGCTAATTTAGTACTAGCAAAAAAAATGCCCTGGAATTATTATTCCAGGGCTATTTTTGTTTTAAGACCTTAGTTCCCTAAAACAACATTTGATGGTAGTGACTTACTTTATCATCAGCTTTTGAACAACTGAAGTTTGTGCATTGCTTAAGCGTACAAAGTAAGTTCCTGCTTCATATTGAGCGGCATCGATAAAATACTTTGATTCCCCGGAAGGGATATCTCCCTGGTATACTGTTGCTAATGTTCTTCCTAAGACATCCGTCAATTCTATAGATGCACCAGCGATCAACTGATTCGTTTGAATCGGAATACAAGTTATTGCACCAGCAGGATTTGGAAAGATCGATTTTATCTCTGTAGTTGCTGCTAGTTCATTTGTTGAAACAAGGCCAGAAACTGTAAACTTGAAATAACCTTCAGGTGCTGTAATTGGACGAACTTGCTGCTTCCCATCATTCGCTTCCGCATTAATGTAATAATAAACAACGGTACCTTCTGGTTGAATTGGAATAGCTGCTTCCCAGTTATCATCTGTCATACTTGTCATTGCGACTGCAGTGTAGTCAGCAGTCAAGTCAGTTTTGTAATACATGACAGCGTAGTTAATCCCATCGCGATGCTTAATATTTGCTTCAACTAGATAATCATCCGTTACAGTCGTAGTGACGTTTGGTAATTGTTGATGCGTAATTAATAATGGATTATCTGTCCCAATTTCTTTTGTGATACAGTGAATAGCACCACTCAATGGAATGATTGCATTACAATCGATACCAATCACTTCATAACCAGGCATCTCTTCT
Organism: uncultured Saprospiraceae bacterium; assembly: GCA_937921775.1. Lineage (GTDB taxonomy): Bacteria > Bacteroidota > Bacteroidia > Chitinophagales > Saprospiraceae > CALGLS01. Next base: position 1,373 of record CAKZUK010000151.1, on the reverse strand, counting down.
TCCCAAATACGAATTGCTGTAGTGTCGTATTGCTCTTCGTAAACAGGTAACAGAATCGTTTTATTTACGAATACAGCATTGGTATAAGTTCTATAATCGCCATTTGTGTTTGGGAATGAGTTACCTTCTGGAGGCATTGGCATACGAACAATTCGATAAGGTGTGCCGTATGGTGTTGTATAGTTGGAAAGTACGTATTGGATATTTGCTTCAATCTGAGGACCGTCAGCAATTCCTTCTGGATATTCTCCTACTAAAAGTGTTGTTTCATTCAGCAATTTCATGTGCATATCGATATGGTGAATTGCATCGTATGGCAAAACTGTCATTTTTGGATATAAATCGATTCCCATAAAGTCGCTCATGATTTGATCGACCTCTTCTTCTGAATGATTGCTTGTTCCCCACTGATTACTTGCATCATTTTCTTCCAAAACTAATTCAGAAGAAAATGCCATACCTAAACCATCTGCCATGAAATTTCCACCAGTGTGGACCAAGTCAGTCGGTGCAGTTGTTGTACAATAAATAGGAATGTTTAACTCATCAGCGATCACTTCAGGTACAACATCATCTTCAGGTCTAGGACGGTTGTAAATCCAATCAATAAACCCTAATGTTTCCACATCGTTTAGATAAACTGAATTTGGTCCATAGTCTCGAATCCAGATACTATCATAATCATCTTCTATGAAAGTAATTCCGGTAGACCAATCAACACCTGCCGCACTCAATTGATTTTTTACAACAGCATCATTTGTACAAATGATGATAACCTGACATTGCTCTTTTGCTGCAGCTACTATTTGAGTTAAGATCGAAGTAAAACCTGTCCAAGTAATTGCAAGGCCTTGCAGTTCTTCCCATTCAGCCATTGTTCGTATTGAGCCTGTTGGTGGAAGTGATTCGCAAGCGACTACTGTTCGGTTTTGGCGCCATTCATTGTAGGCAGGAATTAATAGTTCCTCTCCTTCTGCAAATCCTTTTGGAAGAATGTCATTTGAATTTTGCGCAAAGCCACTGCTAAATACAAACAGCGACAACAGAAGAAAGGAGAATCGTGAAAAAAATTTGGTTGTAAAAACGGGTCTCATGAGTTTTGGTTTTAGAAAAAAGAGTCATTTCGATTGTTTTCAAAATGACTCTTTTTTTGTTGATAATAATTAGAGTTTATGAACAGAGAATTAGTATGGAGCCCAAATGTTCTTTTAAAAAAAAGCTGTCGTCTCGTCCTCATCTTAATAGCTAAGGCTATTAGATTCCGGGCGTTCCTCGGTTTTTCTCAAAAGCCCTACTTGGTTCCTATACAAAATCTCTATGCATAATCTCTATTGGAACTTGATTTTGAATGAATCGTAAATTCATCCTCGCAT
>CAKZUK010000150.1 GCA_937921775.1 uncultured Saprospiraceae bacterium | reverse complement strand
CTTAAGTGAACTTGGTGGTGGCCCTGGGATTTACAATCCATTTTAAAAAGGAAAATTGGTTTTGTGTCAATCTAGTATAAGTTGATTTCAGCTTATAAAAGCTAGCCAATTCAAAAAACTACTCAATACAAAATAAAAAAGAGGCCGTCTCATTAGTACCAACTAAAGAGGCGGCCTTTTTTATATTTCAAAATTTAGCTACAAAACCGAATTTCACTTATTGAGTAGCGTATCTGACCGGAAAAGATCCAAAAACGAGCAAAAACGAGTTTACAAGGCTAGTCTGTTGCTTTTCAAGAGCTAAAGCTTGACCTACAGTTGTAATCGGAGGCGTGATAGGACTACTTTGTAACGTTTTAGCCCACCATTTTTTAATATTGTGAGCAATGGCTAACAAGCCAAATTCTATGTTGACTTTTTCTAAAGACCGAAGCGTAAAACGTTTGAAAAATCGATTGCTTTTGATGTGTCCAAAAACAGGTTCTACATCACAACACCTTTTCTTCCTTAGTCTAATTCCTCTAATGGAATCTAAGTTTTCTTTAGCTATTGTTCGATGTTTAATTAAGTTCGGATTTGCGTTTAATATTCTATTTGTTTTTGCTCTATGGCAAACTGACCTAAGTGGGCAGCCTTCACAATTTTGTGCTTTATAAACTTTGATGCTTGATTCATAACCTAGTTTACTGGTCTGCTTAGTGGTATACCTGTAGGTCATATGTTGTCCCATCGGACAGACATAATAATCTAAATCCGCATTGTAATACAAGTTCTTAGTATGAAAACCATTCTTTTTAAAAGCTCCTTTTTTTTCTTGATGGTAACCAGGATATTTTAAGTAGTTCTCTATTTCTTTACTTTCTAAGTAGTCATAGTTTTGCTCTGATCCATATCCAGCATCTCCAATTAATCGCTTAGGTAAATTTTGTCCGATGGAATTAAACACTCGCTCAGTATCCTCTAGATGAGGAATGAAAACGGGAAAGTCTGTAGCATTTTGATGTATCGTATAGTTTAAAATAATTTGATCGGAGGTTCCGATTTGAACGTTATACCCTGCTTTAAGTTGACCGTTTTTCATGTGATCCTCCTTCATCCTCATAAACGTAGCATCTGGATCTGTTTTAGAATAGGAGGAACGTCCATTCAATAGCTGCTCATGTTGTTCGTATTCTGACAGCTTTTCTAAATAGTTCTCCTCTAATTTTTTTACTTTATTTTTTAGCCGTTTACTTTTTGACAACTCCTCTTCTAGTTGTTCATTGATCCGAGCTATTGTCTTTTTTAGGGACTCGCTATCTTCAATTACAGCTTTGTCATTTGACTCACTTGACGATTCATTAGGATCGGATGGAGTTATTGTCTTTTGTTCTTTTTCGTTTTCATCTGCTTCATTAGCCTGTTCTATTTCTTCAACTAATAAGGCTATCTTTTCTAACAAAGAAGCTTTATACCTTGCCACACTCTTTGCCCAAACAAAAGTGTAACGATTCGCTACTGATTCGATCTTCGTTCCGTCCACATGATAATCTTCTATTCTAGCAATACCCTTATCTATTAACAATAAGAGGACTTGAGCAAAAACATCTTTTACCGTATTCTTTAATTGACCTTTCCTAAAACGATTGATTGTGTTGTGATCGGGTTGCTGCATCCCACACAACCACATAAAGCAAATATTCTCTTTTAGAGCTTTTTCTATTCGACGCGACGAGTATAGTTTCTCTATATAACCATAGACCAGAACTTTGAGTAACATCTTTGGGTGGTAATTACTTGCACCTCCTCCTTCATATGCGTTTAGTAATTTTGACATATCCATCCCATCTATCGCTTCACTTACTAATCTTACTATATGATTCGAAGGAATCAGTTCGCCCAGACTTGGTGGAAGTAACCACATCTGGTTTTGTTCGTAGTCTTTGAACACTACTTTGGTGTGCCCTTTCTTCTTTTGTTTGCTCATGAAATAAAGATACAAACTACCCCACAAAATTAAAAAAGGCTGGCTCACAACTTTTAGTTATGAGACAGCCTCTTTTACATTATAGATGGTTTTGATAACAGTTAAGCAATTACTTTACCACCATCTAGTTCATCTTGCCATACTTTAAGCTGATCCCAAGTGCCTTTTTCAGCCATTTCGGCTTGCTTTGGCCAGGTCTCAGGGTTGTGCATGGTGAATCGGTCGCCTGCGTTAGCCAGTATTTGTCTGACGTAGGCAGGGCTTGAAGCGGCTAGGCGAGCAAAAGAATAAATGCCAGCTTCGTTGAGCAAGCTTTCAATCTTAGGACCGATGCCTTCTACTATTTTTAAGTCATCTATTGGTCGGTATTTCAGGTTGACTTTCCAGTGGTTAAGCTGTCCACTTGGGTGTCCTTTCATATCTTTTACTGTCAGTTTCCACTGACCATTAGTTTTTTCTCCGATAAGTTCACCGAGAATATCTTTGCCATAAGACTTCTGAAGACGTCCTTGGTCGCCGCCTGTTCCGTTGTGTAACATAACAGATTTTCCAGAAGGAGCAATAAGCATAACTTCTAGTTGGCGAATGCTGTAGTGAGTGATGTCTACGCTAGCAGAAATATCGGTAATGCTACCTCTGAAGCGGCAAAGCTGTAAACTTTTGATTCCTTTTTCTTTGTTAGGATTGATGAAAACCTCAGATCCTTGTCCACCACCTTGGCAGTCTACTTTTAGAGACCAGCTGTTGAGTGTACCTTTTCCACCTTTAGAGTAGTCAATAACTTTAAGATCCCAAGTACCAGTTGCGTCGCCTCCTAATAGGTCGTTCATTACCTCGCCGCTGAATGTTTGGTTGATTCCTTGTCCGTGTGCGTCACCTTTGTTGACAAGGGTAGCTTTTTGGCCGGTAGGAGCAGTTAGTTGGATGAAAAGATCTTCTGGCCAAGAGTGTGTAATGTTTAGGTGTACGCTAACAGAAGAAACACCTTTAGCGGAAGTGTGGACGAGCATCTTGTTGGATATTCCATTCTTTTCTCCGTCAGGAATTGCGAGGTTTAGGGTTGATTCTTTTTGAATGATCATGTTCTTTATTAGTATTTAGGTCTTAAAAAATTAATTAATTAGGAAGCGATAGGGTAAAAAGAAGGGATACGCAGACGAGCGTTTGCGTATCCCTTAAGTTTTTAAAGTATATTATTTCTTCTTACCACCGATGTGAGCATCTTGCCACTTCTGGAGTTTTTCCCATTGTCCTTTAGCAGCCATTTCAGCTTGCTTAGGCCAAGTAGCTGGGTCGTGCATTTGGAAACGAGGACCCGCTTTAGAAAGTATTTTACTTACGATGGAAGACTTGGTTTTTGCAAGTTTAGCCCAAGTGTGAATGTTAGCAGCGTTTAGAAGTTGTTCGATCTTTGGACCGATACCTTCTACTTTCTTCAAGTCATCTTTTTTAGAAGACTTCTTAGAAGAAGACTTTTTTGCTTTACCTTTTGATTTGGATGTTGACTTAGAAGATTTAGAAGAAGATTTTACAACAGTTCTTTCGTCACCTTCTTTGATTTCTCTTCTTGAAACTACTTTAGCATCTTTAGCTGTTCTTGTTTCGCCAGTTACTTTTCTTGAAACTTGAACTGTGCCCATTTTAGTCATCATCTTTTTCAATACTTCCATGTCGATAGACTTCACAACTTCTACTTCTTTGATGATTTCAATAGGCACTTCTTTGATGATTTCTTTAGTTACTATTTTGGTAATAACCTTAGGCTTAGCAGCCAATTTCTTAGAAGCTTCCTTGTAATCTTTTTCGAGAGAAGCATATTTCTTCTTCCAAGCGCTAGCAGCTTTGTAATCTTTTTCAAGAGAAGCGTACTTTTTCTTCCAGGCATCAATTGCTTTTTTGTCTTCTACTTTTTTGATGACCTCCACTGTCTTAACTACTTCTACCTCTCTTACTAAAGTAACTTCTTTGATCACTTCTACAGGCACCTCTTTGATCACTTCGACTGTCTTAATTTTTTCTACTACAACCTTTACAGGTACTTCTTTTACAACGTTGACAATCTTCACGTCAACTACTCTTTTAATTATCTCTACAGGTACTTCCTTGATGACCTCTACTATTTTAACCTTCTCTACCGAGTTAGTTGTTTTAACAGCTTTTTCAACTTTAACTTCAACTTTCTTTACGTCAGTTTTTCCAGCTACAGCTACAGCTTTTTGTTCAACAACTTTAACTGCTTTTACAGCTTGCTTTTTCCATGCTGGAGTTTCCAACAGGACACATTCGTAAGCAGCAGTTGCTTTGCTTTGAGAAATGTTAGCTTCCTTAGCGATTTTAGCGATCAGTTTAGACTTTTCGATACGTCCAGCATGTGAAGCTGAGCTAGTTACTTTAGTCGTAGATTTAGCCTTGCTAGTTGTTCTTTTTGCAGCTGCCTTTTTGTTTGTTGATTTCTTTGCAGTTACTTTCTTGCTTGCTGTTTTTTTGCTAGCGGCTTTAGCTTTAGTAGTTGGTTTGCGTTTTCCACTTGTTTTGGATTTTGCAGTTAACTTAGTTTTTTTCATAATTTTGAATAGTTAAAATTGAATGTTTAATTTTCCTATTAAGGAGGAGAGTTGTCTTGATTTGTTTAAAATAACTTCGGTAAAAGAAAAGGCCAGTAGGTTAGGATACTGACCTTTTCGGAAATTAGTTAATTATTTTTTACCGCCGTCAAGCTCATCTTGCCATTTCTTAAGCTTTTCCCATTGACCTTTGTCAGCCATTCCTGCCTGACGAGCCCATGTACCAGGGTCGTGCATTGAGAATCGTGATCCAGCTTTAGAGAGGATGTCTCTTAGTACACCGACTTTAGTTTCAGACAATTTCTTGAACGTTGGGATCTTAGCAGCGTGAAGGAGTTGTTCGATCTTTGGACCGATACCTTCAACTTTCTTCAGATCATCTTTCTTTCTTTTTCCGGTAGCTTTTACTTTGGTAACTTTTTTAGCACCGCCTGTTGCTTTAGTTTTAGAAGCTGAAGCTTTTGCTTTAGAGCTACTGGCAGATTTTTTAACTTTAGTTACTTTTGCTTTGGCACCGCTAGTGGCTTTTTTAGAGCTAGAGCTAGAACTTGAAGTAGAAGATTTGATCTTAGCTTTTCCTTTAGATTCGGTTTCCTTCATTGTTCTGGAAACTTCTACCGTACCCATTTCCATCATCATTTGTTGTAGCGTGTCAAAGTCAATAGATTTCACTACTTCTACTTCTTTTACGATTTCTATTGGCACCTCTTTGATGATCTCCACCTCTTTGATCTTGATCACTTCTACAGGTACTTCTTTGATGACCTCTTTGATCACTTCCACTTCCTTGATCACTTCGACTTCTTTAATTACCTCAACTTCTTTTATCACCTCAATCTCCTTTATCACCTCCACCTCTTTGATGACTTCCACTTCTTTTACGACCTCCACCTCTTTGATCATTTCAATTTCCTTGATCACTTCTACAGGGACCTCCACGTTAACGATCTTCTCCACTTCCTTGATCACCTCTACTTCTACAGGCTTCTCCACTTCCTTGATGACTTCAATTTCTTTGATCACCTCTACCTCTTTGATCACTTCCACAGGCTTCTCAACAATCACAACCTTCTCCACTTCTTTAATCACTTCTACTTCCTTGATCACTTCTACCTCTTTGATGACCTCTACCTCTTTGATCACTTCCACTTCTACAGGTCTCTCCACCTCTTTGATCATTTCAATCTCTTTAATTACTTCTACCTGAACTTCTTTGATTACTTCCACAGGTACCTCCACGTTAACGATCTTCTCTACTTCCTTGATCACTTCCACTTCCTTGATGACCTCAACCTCCTTGATCACTTCCACTTCTGTTATTACTTCCACCTCTTTTACTATTTCAATCTCCTTTATCACTTCCACAGGTTTCTCAACGGTAACGATCTTCTCTACTTCTTTGATGACCTCCACTTCCTTGATGACTTCAATTTCCTTGATGACTTCTACAGGCACCTCAAGGTTAACGATCTTCTCTACTTCTTTGATCACTTCCACTTCCTTGATGACTTCAATTTCCTTGATCACTTCCACAGGCACCTCAACGTTAACGATTTTCTCTACTTCTTTGATCACTTCCACCTCTTTGATGACTTCCACAGGCACTTCCACATTAATGATCTTCTCTACTTCAACGACCTTTTCAATTTCAACCGTTCGCTCAATTTCTTTGACTACTTCTACTGTAGCCGGCTTAATTTGAAGCTGAGCTTGAGCATCAGTGAATTGAGTCATTAGAAGGCTGTACTTGTGATCCCAAGCAGAACTTGCTTGTAATTTTTCTGATTCCAGATTCTGGAAGCTTAATTTGTAAGCAGCATATTCAGCTTCTAAGTTTTTGTAATTCTTTTCACTGTCGTGAAGTTTGTCATAAAGCGTGTTATACTTAGTTTCCCACTCTTCATTAGCACTACCGTTTTCAGTCTTAAAGTTTGCAAAGTTTAGGTTTACAGTATTGTAGCTTGTTTCTAGTTCGCTAAATTGAGTACTCATTGTAGCCCACTTAGTATCGGTATCTTTCTTGTATGATTCATAATCGCTGGTGATCTTTACTTTGTAAGCTTCAAGATCTTTAGTGTATTTCTTAGTTCCATCCCATTTCATCTCCAACTCTGCGTACTGGGTAGACCATTTGTCTGCGTCAGCTCGTAGCGTTGCAATTTCAGAAGAACAAGCCTTCGTGTGCGTTTCATATTCAGCCTTTAAGCTATCATAAGAACCTTGAAGTTCGTTGTGTCTAGATTGGAGGTCATTGTATTTAGATTCAAGACCATTGTATTTCATTTTCCATGAATTAACTTCTCCGTCAAGATCATTGTATCTAGACTGAAGACCGTTAAGACTATTGACAGAGGTGTCGTATTCTCCTTTTAAACCAAGGTAAGATTGTTTTTGCGTAGATAGAGAGTTGGTCAATTCAGTGATTCGACCTCTTCTTAATAGCCAGCCGATAATTCCACCAATGATTAGGGAACCGAGGGCAACTAGTAGGGAGCTTAAAAAACACGTCATAATAGATATAGTTTTGTTTTTTTATAAATGTAATGTTGATAAAAAGAGCTCATCTATCAGGCGGCACCTGATAGATGAGCGATATATATAATTAGTTGATGGTTATTTCAACACGTCTGTTCTTAGCACGACCTTCTTCTGTGTCGTTCGTATCAGTAGGAGTGTCAGGGCCTTTTGAGTCGACCTTGATCTTGCTCTCTCGGATGTTGTTTCGCTTCAGGTAATCTTTTACGAACTCAGCACGCTTTTTACCTAGACGTGTGTTTCCTGCACGGCTACCTTTGTTGTCAGTGTGTCCAATTGAGTTGACTGATCCACCATCTTTATTATCAAGGTAGTAAACCAAGTCAGTCAAGTATTGACGTTGAGCAGAACTCAAGCTAAGGTTAGATTCATTGGTTTGGAAGTAAAGAACCAATGGGTTTGCTTTCAATCGAGCTTCTACTTCAGCCAATCGATCATTCGTCTTTGCACCAGAGAATGTATAAGTTGCTAATCCTATAGCTGCATCTTCACCGAAGACAATCTCTCTCTCGTCAGAAGCTAAATCCAATTGCTTAGAAGGAACCCCAAGGTCAGTAAATACTTTCTTGATATTATTAGCCCTTGCTAAACCGAGGTCATTTAAAGCACCGCTATTTTCTTCATCATTCATGTAGTAACCAGTGATGGTCATATTTCGACCACTCTTCTTAAGGTATTCAGCAGTTTGATTAATGGTAGTGCTTAAGCCTTCGCTTAAAGGCGTTTTGTACTCGTAATCTGATTTTGCGAAAGCAAAGTCATCTGCGAAATTCTTGGTATAGTTGGTACCGTCGATGAATGAGATACCGGTTGGACGTGCTGAAAAATCCCAGCTGATGGCATTATATGCTTTTTCGTCAATGACCTTTAGATCACTGAAACCTCTACCGCCAGTAAGTAACTGACTGCCAGGAGCACCTAGACCAATAAGATAATTTTTGACGGCTTCTGCTCGACCAAGGCCAAGATTTGCAAGGCCTGTATTGTTGGCCTCGTCGCCTTTGTAAAGACCGGTTAAAGTTAGATTCTTGCCCGGGTTAGCTTTAAGATAGTCAGCTACTTTTTGCATTTCGCCTTTTACACCGTTGATTGCTATTGGTGCAGCAGCTCCTAAACCAAAATGGAAATTGTTTGAGCTTGAGCCAATCGTTGAGGCGCCATCGCTGATAAGCAATGATGGAATACCTCCACAGCACCCAGGAGGTGCAAAATAGTTGATAGCTCCGACCCCGAGTATCCATATAAGAATTAATAAAGGAATGGGTTTCTTGGTGAACATGTACACTACTGTTTTAGAAGTTAGTTAATACATGAGAATACCATACTGAAAAAGTATAATCGGTGTGATCAAAGTACAGTTTTCTCAATTTTTGTTTTATAAAGTCTTAATGAAAGGGAGTTCTGAGTAAACTACCTCCTTTAAGACTGACCAATTTAGGAAAAAGTCACGTATTTTCTAGACTTATTGTTTACCTGAGGTTAAGGAAGGATTATACTTTGAAAATACAATTGACTCCTGATCGTTTTCAAATGGAGCCGTAAAATAATAAAATCACCTAAATAACAATAACATTCCTATAAGAAAGATCGAAGATTGTAGCCTTCAAAAAGTCCGGATTCAAAAGGAGTTGGCATATAAATGATTATCTGTTTAATTTTGGTGATAAAGACATGGAAAACCAAAAATTAAGTAGCTTAGGCTAGAATTGATTTTTATAAAAAAGCTTTTCAGCTTAAAAAATTATCATTTTTTAAATAGAAGTTGTTCTAAAATAGATCTTAATACCTAAAGACAAAGCATTGGTAGTCGGTACTTTAGCTTACAAGTTCATTTTATAATAATTTCATAAAACAAAAGTCATGAAAAAATTACTGATTATCTGTTTGGCCTTTTATTTTAGTCAAACGGCTTTTGCTCAAAAAAGTGGAGATCCTTTTTTTGAAGATAACAATGAGACGGAGACCCTATTTAATAAGGTGAAAGTTGTAGGTGCCTTCGGTGGCCCATTTTTCGAATATAGTAAAATCGGAAACGATCTGGAGGTATCTAGCGGCGGCGGTGGCGGTTTGATTATCAACGATTTTTTTATTGGAGGTTATGGGATGGGAACCATTACTGCCAGTATCTTCGAAGAAGAATTGGAGAGTATTGAGATGGCGCACGGAGGTCTTTGGATGGGCTATACTTATCGCCCTCGTAAGCTAATACATTTGTTTACTTCCGTAAAGTTAGGGGCAGGAGAACTTGATATTGAGTTTGATAATGGAGCTAATTATGATGACGCCATTTTTGTAGCAACTCCAGAAATCGGGGTAGAACTCAATGTTTTCAAATTCTTTAAAATTGGTTTTACGGGAGGCTACCGTTTTGTAAATGGTTACGAAGAACCAACCATTGGATTTAGTAAAAACGAACTGAATGGAGCAGTAGGTACAATTACACTGCGTTTCGGAGGTTTCGGTCATGGCCGTAATCGATGGTAGTCGTTTGGAAGTGGGAAGTGAGAAGTGAGCGGAATTTCCAATTAAGATGGGATTCGTTTTAACTACTGGAGACTGCGCTTATTAATCAAAATCAAAATGCTAAGTTGTGGGGAGCTAGACTGGTCAAAGTCAAATTTTTTCGCCTTATCGTAAAATGAAGAAGAAGCTTGGAGCTTAATTCGTTTCGAAATACGCCTTGATAGTTTTTTTGATTTTGAGTTCTATTTTTCTCGGGTTGGTACATTTAATTGGGACGATCTCAGATTTACCTTAAAGAGGAATTTCTCAATCCCCAGCTCCTACTTCCCACTTTTCCTCTTCCTCCAGATTTAGATTTTATCGCTATAATCGCTATACTTGTGTATTCAATTAGTCAGAAATTAACTTAACTAAATCAATGCTTGGTAAGTTATAACGAAACCAAGCATTAATCAACAGATGTCGAAAGCTCAACTAGAAAACTTGTTACCCTTACTCAAAGCTGGTGATCAATCTGCTCTGAAGACGCTATTCGACGCCTACTATCCAACCGTTTGTAACACCGTATTTCGCATGCTCAAGGATCGTCCCACTTCAGAAGATGTGGCACAAGACGTATTCATAAAGCTATGGGAAAAGCGGGAGCAACTCAATATCACTTCTTCTCTTGGAGCCTACTTACGTCGTTTCGCTATTAACGAAGCGATTTCGCACATGCGTAAACACAAAAAGCATCAAAGCGAAAGCATCGATGCGAGTATGCCTGTGGTCAGTCTGTACCAAGGAGCAGTAGAACAGCTTTACGAAAGTGAAATGCAACAAAAAATAGCTGGAGCGATCAATGAATTGCCTCCTCGCTGCCAAGTTGTATTTAAGTTGAGTAGATATGAAGAGCTTAGCTACAAGGAAATTGCCAGTAAATTGGACATTTCGGTGAAAACCGTAGAAAACCAAATGGGGAAGGCATTGAAAGTGTTGAGGATTAGTTTAAAAGAATTTCTCACATTGTTGCTCTTTATATCAATTAACTAATTGTTAGTTTAAGTGATTGATTTAGAGTGACTTATTACGAGTGTATTAGCCTGGTATGTATCTGTTTTTAATTTGAGGTAAATTAATACAGCCAAAAAATAGGGGTGAAGTCTCCTTTTATGCGTCCAGTATTTAGAAATAGCGATAGTTTACTACAATGAATAAAAAGAACCATACAGAAGTAATTGCCCAGTATTTGGCAGGAGACCTTTCCCCGCAAGAGGAGAAGGAGCTCATGACATGGGTAGAAGCTGATGCGAATAATCAAACGATGTTTGATGAAATGGTCAAGCTATGGTCTTTCACAGGAGAACATAGTCCGGAGATAAAAGTAGATACGGCTGAGGCTTGGAGCAAGCTCGCGCTGAAGTTGGAGGGCAAGCAAGCGAATCGAAGCAAGTCTGAGGAATTTGATACAAGTGTGACCAAAACCAAGATTGTTGGTAAGTCTGTGGAAAAGCCAAATGTAAAAGTGGTTTCCATTAATAAATGGACTCCTTTACTTCGAATCGCAGCAATCGCCTTATTAGTTTTTGGAGCGGCATTCTGGTATATGAACAAGGGAGGAAGCGAAGTTACCAGTCAAATATTGCTTGCCCAAACCATGAACGACGAACGAAAAGAAGTCATCTTACCAGATGGAAGTACCGTGTGGTTGAATCAAAATAGTAGTTTGACTTATGATAAAGGATTTGAACCACGAACAGTAGCGCTAAAAGGAGAAGGTTTCTTTGATGTCAAAAAGATGGATGGAAAGCTATTCGAAATCATCAGCGGTGATGCTAAAACTACGGTACTGGGTACCAGCTTTAATGTTAGAGCTTATCCAAATGAAGGGACGGTAGAGGTGACGGTTGAAACAGGAAAGGTAGCGCTCGAATATAAATCAAAAGCTTACGATAGAGTTTTATTAGTTGCGGGTGAGTCAGGATCATTTGATAAACCGAAGCAAGTAGTGGCTAAGGTTGATACCAAAATTTCTAACGCAAATGCCTGGAGAACAAGAGAGCTCGCCTTCTCAGAAGATATTCCATTATCTGAAATACTGAATGATATGGAACGATACTTTGGTATCACGATTAAGGCGAAACCAGAAATTCAACGATGTACCTTCACCTCAGGAACGACTAAGAATCCTGTAGCAAAAGATATTTTAGATGCCATGGTTTATGGCCTTAATTTGAAACTAGAAAAAACCTCAACAGGTTACCAACTCTCCGGAGAAGGTTGCCGATAAGAAACAATTAACCGTGAAAAACCTCCATTACATTTTCCTGATTAGCATCATGTCTTTTGGCTGCTTGTCGGCTCAGTCGACAGACCTCAACCAATTGGTGAGCTTGGAATATAATAAGGCACCTTTAGGATATGTGTTGGGAGATATTTCGACCGTATATGCGGTTAGTTTTTCGTATAGCACGGATTTCATCCCTATGGATGCTAAAGTTTCCTGCTATGTAGAAGAAGAGAAGTTATCATTTGCCTTGGAAGCCTTATTCAGCAGCACACAAGTTGCTTACGCATTGATTGGTAATCAGATTGTTTTGAAAATAGATAAAGACAAAAGAGTCGGACAGCATGAGATTGATCAAAAATTAGAGGAGGAGTTTACACAAATTATTTACGAAGAAGATTTGTTTGTTGAGCATGAATATGTACGACCTAAAATGCCGGAGGTGCCAGCTCAGATGGAACTAGAAAATGAGATGATCGCTGGTGTTGATATGCCTGCTGATTTCGATTATACCTACGGAAAAGGAATCATCAGAACTGCTCCAGAACCCTACGATTACTCCATACCAACTGATTTTAAAGCTAAGTTTTCAGTGGTACCGCATCTTTCAGCAGAAGTAGGTGGACACAAAGATGCTCCTAGTAATACTTCGGTGAATTTGTTTTGGGGGAAATCAGAAAATGTAGAAGGCATTGAGATCGGTTGTTTTGTAAATACAGTCACCAATGACGTAAAAGGAGTACAGGTAGCAGGATTATTAAATACAGTAAGCAATAATTCGGAAGGCGTACAAGCAGCAGGATTAGCTAACCATACAGGAAATGATTTTAAAGGATTGCAATGGGCTGGTTTGGTGAATAGCGTTGGTGGTGATATGAAAGGTGCTTCCTTGATGGCTAAAGGAGAATCACTTTATGGAGCCGGAATTCAAGTAGCTGGTTTAGTCAACGTAGTGAAAGGTAATATGGAGGGCATTCAATTTTCCGGAATCGGCAACATAGTAGGGGAGGACGCAATCGGAGTGCAAATTGGAGGAATTTTTAATAGCAATGATGGTGACGCGAATGTGCAGATCAGTGGAATTTATAACAAAGCGGCTCACGTAAATGACAGCCAGATTGCTTTAATCAATGTTTGTGATTCTATCAGCGGTACTCCTATCGGTTTGATTAACATCGTAAAAGGTGGAGCCAATGCATACAACCGTTTTGAGCTAAGTTCAGATATGGCCATGCACTTAAATGGTGCCTTTAAATTCGGAACGAAGCGTCTCTATAGTCAAGTCAAAGTAAGTGGACAATTTGGGGAGGCGGATGCTTGGGGCTTAGGTTTTGGAATGGGAACTGCTTTGGAGATGAGTCCACGATCATTAGTCAATATTGAAGCGACAGTTATGCACATGAATGAAGACGGAGTTTGGACCAATACACTCAATATGCTCAATACAGTGAACGTTACTTTTGATTATCGTTTAGGCGATAAGGTAAGTTTCTTCGCTGGCCCAAATTTAAATTTTCTGATCTCAGAGCGAATGGATTCGGAAGGCAATATCATAGGCTCAGAGATCGCACCATATACCATTTTATTCGACCCTCAAAGTGCTGATGCATTAAAGCATAAATTTTGGATTGGCTTTAGTGGAGGCTTTAGATTCTAGATTAATAATTACTAAAATTTTAAGAATAATTAAGCGTAGAGACATTTTGTTTCCAGCCATTCCTATGCCTGGTTTGAAAGAGACGATTATTAAAAACAACATTTAAAAAAAAATAAATTATGAAAAAATTAGTATTGATTTTTTGTATTGGATTGTTCTCATTCACTGCTTTTGCGCAGGACGATGATTACGATAATGACAAGGCGCGCAGTCGAAATTATAATCAAAAGCATGAAACTTTATTTAACAGAGCACATGTGATTGGTGCCTTTGGTGGACCCATTTTCGAGTACAGTAGTTTTGGTGATAACTTCGAAGTGTCAGCCGGAGGCGGAGGTGGTTTGATCATTGACAATTTCTTCATTGGAGGATACGGGTTGGGTTCTGTTGATAACTCTATTTTGGAAAATGATTGGGAGTCATTAGAAATAGGACATGGTGGATTGTGGGGAGGTTACACCCTCAATCAGTACAAACTATTGCATCTATATTCTAGCGTAAAAGTTGGTTGGGGTGGATTGAAAATAAAATTTGAAGACGATGATTTCGACTATCAGGATGCCATTTTTGTAGTGACACCGGAGATAGGAGCAGAGCTAAATATTTTTCGATTTTTCAAAGTCGGATTCTCGGGAGGCTATCGCTTTGTTAATGGAATCGATCCTGATTTGTCTGGTTATGAAAAGGGCGATTTCAATAATTTTGTAGGAACGCTGACGCTTCGATTTGGAATTTTTGGGAATCCGCGGAAGTGGAGGTGATTGATGCGAATTGATTGGCATAATTAAAATTAAAATGTCATCCCGAGGGAAGTCGAAGAAAAGATAGAAAAGTGTTGGCAATTTCGAGTGTAGTCGGGAAATGTATCTCTTAAATGGAACAGCATTTCTCGACTTATGACTGCGATTAATTTTACTCTAGATCGCTCGAAATTGCCAATATTTGGTTTTCGATCCCTCGACTTCTGCGTCGCTCGGGATGACAAATCTTTCAATGTAAAGCCTGTCGAGTCTATTTGGTAGCTAGACAAGCTGCTAGGTAGGATGTAAAAATTGTTCCTTTAACAAGGTGATTAGGTTGGCGAGCTGCTTTTATATTTTACATTTAATTTCACCTCCCAAACCACCAAGCAATAAGTTCCTCCGCTTCCTTACCCTGCGTATGAAAACTAATGTCCATTCGATCACCTTCAGCCATAGTTCCAATCTTCCAGTCCCATAAAAGTACACCTGCAAACCAATCCTCATCCCAACAAGTTTGAAAGAGGGCTTCGTAACAATTCGCCTGAGTTTTAGGAGATGTTTTTTCGCCAAGACTATGCGCATCTTTTACCCATTCCCATGGTCGGATAGCAGCTTGAGAGGTACTGCGGTAACCGACTTCTGTAAAAACAATTTGCTTGTTATGTTTTTTACTAATTGACTTAATCCCTGGCAAATGTTTTCGCCAACCTCGTTTGATTTTTCTAACAGATGGAAATGATTTTTTTGACAATGGAAAATAAGCAGAGATACCAATGTAGTCTACCTCATCCCAAAATGGAACCATCTCGTATTCCTCATCCCAGTTAGCAGCGTAGAGTACAATCCCAGAATAAACGGAGCGCACTTCTTTGATCAGCTTGCGCAAAAAATCTGGATGTGTTTTTACGATGCTACTGAGTTCTGTACCTACGCAAAACGCTTCTACCTTCATCGCTTCACAAGCTTTTGCTTGTTCAAGAATTATTTTACGATAATTGCCAGACCAACTATTCCAATCTGCCTCGCTGTCAAAACGAATAGAACCACGCCATTCTCCTTTCTCCGGATGTTCAATCCAGATCAATGGTTTGACCACGCATTTGATATTGCAAGCTCTAGTACTATTGAGCAAGTCCTTTTCATAATTTTCCTTTTCAATGTTTTGAAAATCAGAGTAGTCATACACTTTGAGCTCAGTACTCTTATGTGTTTTTTGAAAAAGATAAGGTGTGTGAACAATCCATTCTACATTAGCTTGTACCAGCGGAAGTAGCTTCGCTTTAGTTAGGTTTTGATCGCTATGTATATGCATGCCTCGAAAGCGTCCGTCTTGCTCAAAACGAAAGACAGAACTAGTATCCTGACTCGTAATTAGATTCTGATTTGAAGGGTAACTGATTCGTTTTCCTTTCTCATTGCAGGAGATAAGATAAAGACTTGTTATAATGATCGGCAATCCAAAAAAGACAATGATGAAAAAGGATTTTTGCATAGTTTGCTAATAGCTTTGAATAAATTATTAAACAGAATGCAAAGTAGCTAGTGAGATTTTTATAAACAAGTCGAGGGCGGACAGTTTGGTATTATAAATGTAAAACCGCAAAACGTTGTGCTGAGCGAACCTGTCTACTCGGCGCAGCCAAGTAGAGTCGAAGTATGATAAATGTAAAAGTTTGCTCTTCTGACGCGAGTATTATATTATCGGGAATTTTTTTACATTTTAAATTCCCCCTCTCTACTGCTTAATCAACAAAATCTGCATCCCCGGCTCCACCTCATTCTTATCCAATATAATCCGCTCGCCATCCGAGTTAATCTCAATCTGATAAGTTTTTTTGAACTCCGACTCATTTTTGCAATTAGCCTTAGTAGTAGCGAAAGTATTATCCTCACAGTAAGTTCCCGTCAGCTTAAGTGTGCTACCTTTTAGTTTGTAAAAACCTTTGATATAGTCTGTTCGATTAGCACGACAAGGAGACTTGGGATCGAGCATGTCCGTCCATAGATTTTGTTCTAACTGAAAAGTATTATTATCAGAAAACTTAATATAATGCCCAGAGCCAGCAAACTGCATGACATCAGTAGGTTCTTTCTCCTGCCAAGTGCCGCTTATCTGTTGAATAGAAACGAGACTGCTGGTTTTGCAAGCAAAAGTTGAGAGTAATCCAAAAATAAGGATAGGTAATAGATAGATTTTAGCATTCTGTTTCCACATGGTCATATCAAAAATATTAATCGTTTTTCAAAAAGTTTGCAATATAGTGATTTACTTGCTTTAGTTAAAATGTGACTTAGGATGAAAAGGGATTTGTTAAGGCTAATAAATCCTAGTGGGGGCCCAACTTCTTAAGCTTCTGACTATAAAACTCAGCGCGATATTCCGCCAAGCTATCCATCAAATAAATCGTACCACTCTGCCACAGCAAAGCCGCGCCTGATCCTAGCGTAAACTTCCCCCAGCTAGCGAAGGCACCCAGCATCAAAAATAAAAATCCAAGGCAGAAGAACAACATGAGTATCGTCTTGTATTTACTAAAACCTTTTAACACTTTTTCCATACGTATAGTCTCTTCTTTGAAAAATTGTGGACTTTGCTCTTTGGATTGTTGCATTAATTTTTTGACCTGCTTGTCGGTGCTAAAGAATACACTAGCACCTATTGCTATTTGTATCAGTCCAATAATAAGGAATGGAGTAGCAGCACCTTTCCATACTGCTGTCTCAAAATAGAAATAGCCCAACGAACCAAGCATAAGCGCCAATATACCACCCAGCATGAAAATAAGACTTTGCTTCTTTTCCCCTTTAAAATAGCTTTGAAGGTAGTGTTGTATCTTGTTTAGATTTTCATCCATGATGTAAAGATAATTTTTTGTTAGTAAAATCTAAAAACCGTATCTTGGCGATTGAAGTAAATTTCTGATTGGGCCTTAGGGTTTTACGTGAAGGTGCGAGGCCCTAGAGGGGCGTAGAACAGTTAGAGGGTGAAAAATCAAATAAAAACATGGCGCAAATAATAATAAAAGACGAATCAATGACCGGAAAGCTACTACACCAACTAACGGTAGAAGTAGAAGCAGAGACGATTACCGTAAAGGAGCTTATTCGTGCAAGAGTTTTTCATGAGGTAGAAACATATAATAATAAGAAACCTGGCGTATTCAATGGTTTAGTTCAACCAGAAGAAGCAGAAGCCGTGCTCAATGGTTATCGCCTTCGCAAGCAACGCAAGATTGATGCAGAACAGCAATACTACGTTGCATTGGATGCTTTTCAGAAAAACGGATTCTTTGTTTTGGTTGATAATTTTCAAATAGGTGATTTGGAAGAACCGATTATTTTTTCTGATGATACTTCCGTCAGCTTTGTTCGTTTGACACCATTAGTCGGAGGATAGGAATCGCTAAAAGATTTTCGAATTGCAGCATGAAGTATCCAAGTAACAAAAATCAAATAGAAACTTTCCAAGAAGAACTATCCGAGTTCTACAACGAAATGGCTCGCCAGAATAACGAGAGCTGGCAAGCCCTTCTCAATCTTTGCCTCAAAAAGAAAACGGCAAAGCCCAATCAAAAATGGATTACACAAATGAGTACCCTTCTTGTCCAAATGGATGAAGAGCAATTGGTGACTCAGGTGAAATCATTTTTGGAACCCGTCATCAGCATCATCAAAGAAGGACATCGACTTCGTAAAGTAAATGGTGAAATTCACTTCTTAAACGATCACTTTCAAGAATTAATAAAAGGATTGATCTGGCTCTCCGGTTTGGTCAATGATAATCGTTTGACTGAAACGGTGGAACAGTTAGGTCTCTGGTGTTTCAAAAAAATACCTAATCACGGAGCGCTTTCCGCAAAGTTGGGAAATGCCTGTCTATACGCTTTCGCAAGTTTGCCATATGAAGTGGGCATCGAAAAGTTGACGCACTTCCGATTGAAAATAAAATATGCCTCTTTACAAAAGCAAGTCGCAAAATATATAGCAGCCATTGCAGAAAAAGAAGGGAAGACTGCTGACGAAATAGAAGAGATTGTCATCTCCGATTTTGGGCTCGACCC
>CAKZUK010000149.1 GCA_937921775.1 uncultured Saprospiraceae bacterium | reverse complement strand
CTAATGTTTTTCCGCTTTATTCTTAACGCCAAGTGCATGAGCATGGCACCAGATTAAAAAATCAAAATCAAAATCAAAATTTCAATCAAAAATCCGCGAACGTATAAGTCTATTCGCAATTGATATTCAATAGCTAAACACATATTTCATCTCGCGATAATGGGAGAAATTTTGATTTTGATTTTGATTTTAACTAAAATTTTAGTTTCTAATTAGTCCGTCCTCGCTCCTCTTCATTCCCAAAACGTCGATCACGAACATTGATCTTATCGTTTCCAAAATGATAACTCAGACTAATCCGAACGAAACGACTACTATTGTTTTCTTCGTAAGATTGTCTCACATTATTTACGACAGAAGAGTAATCATTCAAAAATGCTGTATTAAAAATATCATTAATGAAGACTGATAACTGCAACTTATCTTTCCACAGTTTTTGCTGAAATCCTAAATCTGCTCCAAACATATCGCCAAGGTGATACAGACTTCGGTCATATGCATTTTGGTAAAAAAGGTTGACCTGAATTGAACTGCGCTTACTTAGCGTAAATGTATTGCGCGTTGCTGTGTATACTTGCAAACTATTAATCGGTGTTGCTGCGACTTTTTCATCAAATTTAGATTTTGCATGAGCAAGCAACAAGGTGTTGGATGACTGCCACCAAGGTTTAATTTCAGCCGTATAGCTTTCTACTAGACCATAACTATATTCTTCCAAATAGTTGTCACGTGTAAGCCTTTGAGTATTCGTTTCTGGCTCAGCTGCGAAGATGACACCAAAACCATCACTTAGCCGATTGAAGAAAACATTGCTTCTCAATCTTCTTTTGTATAGGTGAGTAAATTCAAAGTTGTCACTAAATGAAGGTTGCACAAAAGGGTTGCCTTCCGAGTAGCTATTACTATTGATGTAAGTTCGGAATGGATTTAAAATCCAAAATGGTGGTCGACTGATTCTTCTTCCATAGTTAAATGAAAAACTATTGTTTTCATTTTTCTGCCAAGAAAGGTAAGCTGTTGGAAATAGTTTTAAATAATCATTCTTGCTTGTATCATTTAGTGTTTTAGAAAATCCTTCTGTTTGGGTATTTTCCAATCGCAAGCCTAGTTGCAAACTCAGCTTTTCATTTATATTTTTGCTAGCACTTAGGTAAATGGCTTGGTTGTTTTCTTGATAGTCGAATTCATTACTTTGATTGGCATCAAAAACGGGTACCCCTGAATCAGTATTGAAATAACGACGACCGCTCTGACTATTGATAAAACTGAGCTTGGCACCATAAGACAGATTGGCAAATGAGCTCGGATGTTCCATATCCACTTTCATGTTGTAATTAGTAATTTGTTGATTGGTTCGATCGCTGCCTGCCAGATTTGTATTTAAAAAATCTTCATTGTCGCTATAAGACTCTACCAAAAAATCATTCTTTCCAGAAGATTCGAATGAGAAATAATCTGTATCTACAGATAAAATACGTCCCGGTTTTTTAAATTTTCGTATAAAATGCGTATTGATAGCATGACTCTTTTTTATTCTCACATTATCTCCGGTATTGATTAGACTGGAGTCAATTTCATTTTCCAAATTTAGAATATCAATTCGAGTATCATCCAATATTTCTGGTGTTCCATAGTTTCCTTGATACTGAAAACCGAAAGACATTTGCTCCGACATATCGTAGTCAAATCCTAGTCTAGCCGACAATTTATCCTCAACTTCTTTTGCTTGGCTACGCAGCTCCCAAGTAGCCTTGGAATAAAAAGCATCCAAGTTTTGTTGAACTGCTTTATTACCTTTCGTCCCGGATACATTTGCAGAAAAACGCAATTTATTTTTATTGTAAAAAAAGTTATTGCTCAAATCAACAAAACTGTATTTATTTTGATTGTAAGCAACTGTCGTTGAATTCTTCCAAGAGTTCAAGGCTCCTCTTTTCAAATTAATATTGATCAAGCCTCCGATAGAGCCTGCATCATATTTTGCTGGTGGATTGTTAATAATTTCGATATTTAGAATATCATTGGCTGCTATCGTTTCCAAATAAGCGATTAAATCTTCTCCTGTCAATTCTAACATTCTGCCGTTAATCATTAGTCTGGAAGCACCTTTACCAAGTATCGTTACATTGTTGTTTGCAACGACAAGCCCGGGCGCTATACTCAAGGCATTGACAGCATTCCCTCCGCTGCTGGCAATATTGCCAGACAGGTTAAAAATTAAGCGATCTGCTCGATGATCGATGAGCATTCTTTTACTTGTTACTGTGATCTCATCCAGACCTTGAGCAGCTGTTTCCAAAAGTATATTATTCAGTTCTAAATCAGCACTTAACTTGATCATTTTTGACCATTCGTTGTAGCCAATAAAACTGGCACTTATCCTATATTCTCCAGCAGGAGCATTCAGCGTAAACTTCCCCTCTACATCACTTATAGTACCGCTCACCATATTGGTAGAATTCCATAAAACTACATTAACAAACTCCACTGGATTCTCAGCATCTTGGATGGTTCCATTCAGTACATATTGCCCCATTGTCAGACCAGGTAAAAGGAGACTTAAAATAAATAGTTTCAGTTGCTTTAATTGAATAGAATTCATCGTTTGTTTTTTAGATATTGAAAAAATCATTGACTAGATATTTGGCATGCTTTCGCCACATCCGCTTGACAAGACAAATGTGCAGATCTATCTAAAAATATGCGTACGGCCTTTCAAAAAAGGCGTATTACTTTTTGAAAAAAGGGTATTACTTTAGGAATTGAAAGGTATTACTTTTTACAAATCATTGATTATGAGACATCTTACGAAAAGCAGTGGGTGTCATCTTTGCAAACTTTTTAAAGGCTGCATTAAATGGAGATTTGGAGTTGAAGCCTACTTCGTAGAGGATTTCAAGAACGGTATGTTGTTTATATTCAGGATCACGAAGCATATTCATGGCTTTCTTAATCCGGTATTCATTGACAAAGTCGAAGAAATGCTGTCCTAGATGATGATTGACCAGAATAGACAATTCTCTGCTAGGAATACCGACTAGTTTGGAGAGATCCTTAACTGTCAGAGATGGATTGAGATAAGGTTCATTTTCTTGCATAAAAGTCTGCAATTCGCTTAGTTGTTTTGCGACAGCAGTACCTTCATCTTCGACAATATTAGCAGCATTTTTTTCTTCCTGAAGCATATCCTTGACCAAGGGGACATCTCCTTCAATTCCTCTAAACAGCTTGGGGGCATGTAAGGCTTTTAGCACCAGCCAAGAAATAAAAAAGATACCATATAGCAAAGTGATAATTCGTATGTTATCAATGCTCACTTTTCCTGCATTGAAAAGCAAAATTTCTTTGAATGTTGTTATCGAAAAACCTATAAAAATAAGGATCACAAAATGCTTCAGAAAACGATAATTCGCCAAAGATTCATAGGTCGCATAATTCTCCAACAACAACTTCTTATATCGTCGAATCACCCAACAATAAAGCAGTAAGTAAATGACTGACACACTATATCCAAATATTGTGAGCCACTTAACCTCCGTCTGATCAAAGTAATTACTGAAAAAAGCGCTTTGCTCTGTTGCGGTTTGCAGAAAAAAGTTTGGAAGTAAGACTATAATGTGAATAAGGAATGGCAAAACGTTTAAAAGATGAATCGGCTTTAGTTTAAAATTATCTTTTACTACCGAAAGGATATACAAAAGCAACAAAGGGCTTTTGAACGAGGAGGCATGTACACGTAGCATTTCAATACTAGGTGGAAGTACGATCAGCTTATGATAAAAAAATGCACTAATATCAATTGCCGTCAGCATTAGGAAAGAGGCAATCAATATATTGCTGATCCGCTTTTCTGACTTTACGGTCAGCAAAAATATCGATAACAAGAACGACAAGATTCCAAAGATCAAACCTAGTACTGCTATTATCGAGTCGCTTTGCATGCTTTCTTTTGATTTGTTTTAAAATGAGCTTACAAAGTATTGAATTCTCTGATTAAAAGACATAAGTTTACAGAATAAACATACATAAGTCCACCAATCATGCTAAGCAATACCCTACGAAAACTTTTCAAAAGAGATCTCAACAAACTCAAAAAGGAAATTTCATCTTACAAGGATGAAGCAAATATTTGGAAAGTTGAAAAGCAAATTAACAACTCAGCTGGAAATCTTTGCTTACATTTGATCGGTAATTTGAACACCTACATTGGAGCGCATCTTGGAAACACGGCTTACATCCGAAAGCGAGATCTTGAGTTTTCACAAAAGAACGTTCCTGTTAGTGAATTATTAAATAAAATTGACGAAACGATTGCCATAGTTGATCAGGCACTTGATGCACTAACTGAGGAAGCACTACAAGAAACATATCCGATCATCGTCTTCAAAGAAGAAATGACAACGGAGTTTTTTATGGCTCACCTCACCACGCATTTGGCTTATCATCTTGGACAGATTAGTTATCATCGACGGATGGAGTAATTGAGTTAGAAGACCGAAGACGGAAGTTTCACTCTATTGTGAACACCTTAACGCGCACTTCGGTTTTCCGCTTTCCGTCTCCCGACTTATAAAAACAATGACAAACAACGACATCATACGCCGCCTCCGATACACCTTTGACTTTAACGATACAAAGATGATCGAACTCTTTGCACTAGCTGAGGCAAAGGTTACACGCGCACAAATCAGCGATTGGCTCAAAAAAGAAGACGATCCCGAAGCTCGTGAAATTAGTGACGTATTGCTCGCTACTTTTCTCAATGGCTTCATCAACGATCGACGTGGCAAACGAGATGGGCCCCAAATACCTCCAGAAGAAAAACTCAGCAACAATGCCATTTTCAGAAAACTCAAAATAGCTCTCAGTCTCAAAGATACTGACATCATTGCTATTTTTGATTTGGTTGACATGCGCGTAAGTAAACATGAGATAACTGCTTTGTTCCGCAACCCTAGCCAAAATCAATATCGTGTTTGTAAGGATCAATTTCTTCGGGTCTTTATGCATGGTTTGAATGAGAAATATCGGAAAGGAAAGTAACTCCACAAGTTTTCGTATTTTAGCAAGAAAATATTGCTACCATGAAAACTCGCATGCTATTTCTATTCCTAGTCACACTCTCTTTCCACAGTCAAGCGCAACAAACCGTATCTGGTTTTCTCAACTTAGATGAAACAACTGGCCCCATAACGGAAGTCTCACTCTTCGAAGTCTCAGCTCCTTCGCACATGGTAGCTGATAGCGGCCATTTCATCGCCAATGCTCCAATCAACGAAAAAGGATTTTTCGCTTTTGACAAAAATTTGTTCGACAGTACTCACCGTATTTATAAAATACAAGTCAACGGGATTGCCAACTCCTTCAAAAATATCTGCGATCCAAAGCCTTTTATTCTATCCGACAAAGACAGTCTTTCATTCAAAAAAGGCAACTGCTTTCTTGGGCAATATAGCAACACCAATACCTTTGACAAACGCTGGTTGAGACTCAGACACATGGAAGAACAATACATGATGTACCCCAATCAAACTAATCAAAATTGCTATAGAAACTACACTCGAGATTCACTCGAAATACTTTTAGTAAAACTCATCAGCATCAAAGAACTCAACAATAAAGACCTTCTCGAAACTGACATTAAAGCCAATCAAGAATACTACCTTTCGCTACTCAATGATTTCAAATCTAGTGATCTTGATCCTATCGAATATGCATATCTGGAAAGTAAATGCGCGCTCGTAGCCAAAGATTTCATACATCAAAAATACAAAATCAGCATGGCACTCAATGGACTTGCCTTTTTGCTCATTGCAGTGCTTACCTTCTTTCTCTTTAAATTTAGAAATAATGCAAGTCTAACTCCAGTCCCTAAGCTCAGTAAACAAGAAAACACCATTAAGCATCTAATCCTTGAAGGCAAAACCAATAAAGAAATCGCTAGCGAACTATTTGTCAGCATCAGCACCGTCAAAACGCATATCACGAATATTTATAGCAAACTTGGAGTACTCAATCGCAAAGAGTTGATTGCCTCGCAGTAATCAAAACATTAAATACTGCTCAGTTAATAATCGCTAGTCATTCCGGCAAAGCGTAGGTATCTTCGAGCAGCAGCGACTTACTGATCCTTAAGGTTCTTTTTTATGACTCAAGAGGTGATTTTACCAATTTCAGACGGGGACTAGTCCCTTTTTCAACCCATAAATCCTAGTTCTTCTCCGTATTTTCTCGGTTATTTGTTTCAAAATTCATTAGCATGAAACAACTTTGGTTTATCTGTCTTTTATTCCTACTCCCGATCAATCTCTATAGTCAGCATTCTTTTACCCTTTCGGGAAACATCAGCGACGAACAAGGGGAGCCTTTGCTTTATGGTGATGTAGTTCTGCTATCTTCAGCTGATTCGCTTCCTCTAAAATATACTTATATTCAGCAAGGGTATTTTCAATTGGATCCGTACAAGGACGGAGAATACTTGCTAAAGATCAGTTGTCTCGGTTATGAAAAAGTAATGGTAGCTGTTTCGCTAGACAAGGACATCGTTTTGGATTTCACCCTTAGGGAAAACACAACTGAATTGGCGGAAGCGATGGTCACTGCTCGCCGCAATACGATTACGAATAAGGATGGTAACATTATGGTCAATGTGGCTAATTCTGTTTTTGCCGCGCAATCGAGTATGATGGATTTGCTTTCGCAACTACCTACCTTGTTGGTTGACCCAAATGGTGAATCGGTCTCCGTCATTGGAAAAGGAAATCCATTAATTTATTTGGAAAACCAGCGAATCACCACAGCTGATCTCAACTCGATTCCGGTAGCAAGTATTAAGAGCATTGAGATCATCAATAATCCTTCAGCGAGGTATGAGGCTGAGGGTCGAGCGGTTATTTTGATTACTCGAATTGCCAATTTAGCGGATGGTTATAATATACTACTTTCTGAGACTGCTTCGCTTCGGCAGACCTTCAGCAACTTCGCAGGCATCAACGCCAATTTCAAAAAAAACAAACTAGAACTTCGTACCAACTTCGCTTACAACGCACTTACATTCTGGGAAAAACTCAATGGAACTGATGACATTCCTAATCAAAACCTAAATATTGAACGCAGCTCTTTATCTATAGGAGGTCGTCCCCAATTCGTAATAGGTGGAGGTCTTCATTATCAAATCAACAAAGGTGATTACATTTCGGCACAAGCCAATACCCGTTTCTTTACTGACGATGGCGATCTCGAAACCAGCTCACTCATCCAACAAGGTCAGGAAACAAATACGGTTGAAAGTTTTTCAGAGGATTCTTCCGATCGCAGTTTTTTCACTTCCAATATCAACTATAATAAAAAAATAAAAGCGAGTAACCTTTTCATGGGTCTTCAGTATTCAAAGTACAGTCGTGATTTGGATAGTAAGATTTCAAATAACTTTAATGACACGGAATTTGTGCTTTCGCAAAACAGGTATCAGAAATACACGATTGATGCTTTTAGTTTTAGGACTGACTTTGAAAAAAAAATTCAGAACACAAAGTGGGAAATAGGGATTAATATTTATTACGCAGATGCCTTGGCTTTTCAGGATTTTGAGTTTTTAGATACTCCACTGGCGATCGTTTCAAATTACGATTATTTGGAACAAAATTATGCGACTTATTTACAAGCTTCTGGTTCCATCAACAAAATGACTTATAGTGCAGGGATTCGTTCCGAGACTACGATAGTGAAAGGTGGTTTTCGAGATACCGATAGCTTAGTCATTGACCGAACAAATCCTGTTTTGTTTCCTAGGTTGAACCTAAACATCCCGATTGATAGTACAAAGTCAATGACACTTAATTATTCCAAAAGTATCAGACGGCCCAATTATTTAAACTCATCGTCCATCTCCACTTTCATCAATCCGAATATTGAGTATACTCGAAATGCGAATTTGCGATCCACCATCCGACAGGAACTTTCGTTAAATTTTCAATATACAAATCAATCCCTCACCTTCAGTTACACGCATAGCAAATATCCGGTCAATACATCCGTCGTTTATGATACAGCGAATGATCGAATTGTCAGCTCACCAGATAACTTTGACGAAGAATCTGGCTACTCGCTTCGCCTTGTAAGCCCGATGACATATAAAAGTTGGAATACCACCAATGTCCTAATGGTTTCTTTAAACAAACTCAAAGACAAAAGAGCGGAGTCTTTTGAGGTCAAACCTTATTTATACTTTTATTCAGGCAATCGTTTCACACTCTCCCCCACTGCCCATTTCAATATCAATCTTTTTGGTATCAGTAAACGTAACAGTGGAGCCATTATTCAACAAGCTCTATTCTCTGCTAGCGCAGGTATTTCCAAACGTTTCAATAAACTCACCGCTTCTATCAACTACAACGACATCTTCCAAACTATGAACTGGGAATCCCGCTATACCATAAACCAAATCTCTAATGAAACGCTCTTTTTTGGAAATGCGAGTGATCTTAATTTTTCTTTGAGATATTCCTTTGGCAAAATTTCAAAATCGAATTATAAAAATAAAGATGTCGATGATAATATCGACCGAATGCGGTAGGCCGTGAGTTTGATTAAAACTGCATCAGAGTTTAATATTTAAGGTTAGATAAATTTAAAAAACCTGCGATCTTCCTATGGAGGATACTAGGGGCTTAGACCCCTCAGTGACTCTGTCTGCTTAAAGTAGATTCAAAAAATACAATCGCGAGAAACGCTCTCTCAAACTTACTAAATTCACCTAATTCAGTAAACCAATCTTTAGCTCCGTAATCGCTTACTTCGCAAAAGCACTTAGCCATCTTTTACTTTCGCGACACCCGCCCCCATTCTATCCTCCTTTCTTTGGTTCTACCAATCAAAATAAGTAAATTGACATGAGTTTAAGTCAATTAAGATTATCTGTCAAACAAAATCATGAAATCATCCATTCCTCTATTGCTTTGCATACTCAGCTTCCTCTCTTGCAGTCCAAACACTTCCAATCAACAAACGGATAAAACAAAAAATGAAGTCATCGTATTAGGTACCATCCATAGTGGTCATCTCAAATACGAGGAATACAATCTCGACGTACTTCGAGACCTGATCAAAAAGATCAACCCAGATATCATTCTCACTGAAATACCGCCCGACCGTTTCCCTACAGCACTAAAAGAATTTCAGGAAACTGACAGCATTTCAGAACCAAGAGTAAAACGCTTTCCTGAATATATCGACGTGATTTTTCCGCTGAGTAAAAGCATGCATTTTGAAATGATTCCCACTGCAGGATGGACAAAAGAAATGGCTGAGGCCAGAAGCAAAAAACTAAAAGCAATTAGCAAGGATAGCCTACGCGCAAAAGAGTGGAACCAACTTAACCTTGCCACTGCCAAATCAGATTCTTTGATCAAAGCAAGCGGACGCGAAAATGATCCCTTTTGGATCAATACGAATGAATACGACAAACTCGTTGAGATAGAACTCGGCGAATACAATCGCCTTTTCAATGAGGAACTTGGCCTTGGAGGCTGGGACAACATCAATGAAGCACACTATGCATACATCGCAAAAGCACTCGACAAATACACACTCCAAGGCAAACGAATCCTCATAACCTATGGTGCGGGCCACAAAGGTTGGTTCCATCGGGCACTTCGAAAACGAACAGACATTAAACTACTCGAATTAGCTGATGTGGTGACAAAAGAGTAGTCTGACTCATTTCCAGTTAATAAATTAGTGATTTACAGTTACCTTAGCAGATACAAGTTCGTCTAAATTCCAAGAATCAAACATACCACTCTATGAAAATTAATCGCGTAATTCTGATTGTCCTTGACAGTGTAGGTATAGGCGAACTCCCAGACGCCGATCTCTACAATGATGTAGGTTCCAATACCCTCGGCAACATAGCAAAACATTATCCCGACCTTCAGATCCCCAACATGATTGCCATGGGCTTAGGCAACATTGATCCGACGAATCTATTAGCAACTACGACAACACCTACCGCTAGTTTCGGAAAAGCAATTGAACAATCAGCTGGAAAAGATACGACTACTGGTCACTGGGAAATTTCTGGCGTGGTGTTAGAAGAACCATTTCCTACTTTCCCCAATGGTTTCCCAAAAGAATTTATGGCTCGCTATGAAGCAGCTATTGGTATAAAAACCATTGGTAATAAATCAGCTTCAGGAACCACCATCATCAATGAATTAGG
>CAKZUK010000148.1 GCA_937921775.1 uncultured Saprospiraceae bacterium | reverse complement strand
TTGTAAATAATACCTTTTGTATCTGAATGTTTTGAGACCGTCATGAATATGTTCCGACCAAGATAATGGATGGATTTTACAGTATACCGGTGGTAAATTTCTTCTTCTTCGTTTCCAGTTTGCATATCGATAACTTTGAATTTTGAGATTTTCTCACCCGGCCGTTTTTCAACGTAGCTTAGATACTTATCATCACGACTAAAATAATTCCGATAACAATGCTCAAATTTTTTGGCAGCATGATGCTTACCTAATTCGATAACATTTAGGGTCGAATGATTCCCTGGATCATCATCTGATCTAAATGCTAAATATTTTTTATTCGGCGTGTAAAAGTAAGCGTAGCTATTCTCAAAGGACCGACTGTAACTAGGGTCGCTAAGCCCTTTTAAATTTAAAGTGCTAAAGTTTCCTTCGGCATCTTTTGTGAAGTAGCTTAGGTATTCGGAATCATATGAATAATTAAGTCTTTGTACATCACCGCTCTTATGACTTGTCAAATTATTATTGCTTAAGTCTAAGACCTGCAGCACATCCTTATTTTTGCCCTCACCATTTTGAAGGAAACTCAAGTATTTACCATTATGACTGTAAAGAAATTCGCGGGTACCTTCAAAAATATAAGGGAGCTTATTTTTGTTTAATTCCAAGACATTTAAAGTATGTTCATCCTTGGTCCAAAAAGTCAAATATTTATTGTCGGAACTAAAGTTAAATAGGAAATTATAACTATCATCATAAGTCCTCAGCGGGTTCTTACCACTTAAATCAAGAACATTTAGATTGGTGTGGGTATGTAATTTGCTATGTTTATGATCTCCGTCATCTGTCCAAAAAAGAAAGAACTGATCATTCGTACTAAAGCGATCAATCAATGGTTTACTATTTTTATAAAAGAGGTCGGGAGATTTACCATCTAAGCTTAATATTTGCAAATTATTGCAATCCTCTAAAGAAGTCCAGAAAATGAAACGTTTGCTGTCATTGGTAAAACGAAAGTTTAATTTATCTGCATTTTCAAAAGTTTGAGCAGGAGTGGTTTCATGCAAATTTAATAAATTGAGTTTGGTAAATTCTCCACTTTCTCCTTTCGTCCAATAAGCCAAATATTTGTTGTCATTGCTGTATCGAGAATGTAGGGTACTGACATCTTCAAAAACCCTTGGCTGTATTTTTTTATCCAATTCTAATACATTTAAATGCCTTGTAGAGTCTCCAATCGTTCTTGTCCAAAAGGACAAATACTTAGTCTTGCCACCTTTCGAATTCCCACTAAAATTATCAACAATAGGATATCTAAGTCTCAGTTGTTGGTTAGGGTGAATAATAGAATTTGCTAAATTATTGATCTCCATTAATTCGTCTTGAGTCAAACCGTATTTCCTTGAAAGTCCCCAGACGGAATCCGATTTTTTGACTGTATGGAACTCAGGACTATCATTCTTTTGTTGAAGATTCGATTGTTTATTTAGTTTTGGATAGCTGTCGGAATCACAATGCTTAAAAGTTCTTGGAGAAGAGGAATCGTTTAATGTCAATACATTTAAAGTGGCTAATCCATCTTCTTTTTTTTCTGTCAAAAAAGTTAAGTATTTATTATCTGAGCTAAAGCGACCACTGCGGTGAATGGTATTGTGAAAACTTCGAATAGCCTCAGGCTTATCCAATTCTAAAATCTTTAATGTCAGATGATCTTTGTCAGTTTCTTCGCCCTCTTCTTTCGTCCAAACCGTTAAGTACTTATTGTCATTACTGAAAGTATCGCTTTCTTTTTTACAATTCTTAATAGTAATGGTCGGCGACTTTTTGTTTAAGGATAAAATATTTAATACGGTATAATTCGAGTTTTTTCCTTTCGTCCAAACTGATAAATAATCACCATTGTTGCTATAATTGTAAGTCCCACAATTTTTGAAAATTTGGGGAGACCTATTTTCTTTTAATGACAATACTTCTAAAGTATATCCATCATCTTCGGATTTACTTTTAATAGCAATGAAAGAGGAGTCTTTGTTTAACTTATGACTTTGAGCATCCAGAAAATATTTGGAACTATAAAACGGAAGTATTTTGGATAAATCCTTGGCTTTGATATTCTTGTTATTTTTCTCCAAAGCCTTCTTATTCAATAGTAATGCTAACCTTATGTCTTCATTCTTTAATGCCCGCTCTGTTTCGGAAACTAAAAAATGGGCTGTGTTATGATGGGATTCCTTTAGGTTTTTTTCTGCCTCTAATGCTCTTTTGTTAGAAATACTTTTTGATATCGTTAGTTGTTCTAAAGTAGACAAGGCAAGTTGTGTTTGTTCTTCTGCTTTGATCCGTTGTTTTTGAGCAATAGAATCGTTATGCATCGCAAACTGTTTTTGCTCTTTTGCCAGATTTAAAGCTGCTTTGGTTTCTTTATTTGCATCTTTTGCTGAATTCCAAAAGGATAAGGAAAGACCTGCCAAAATTAAAGCGAGGATAGAAACTACGCTTGCAAATCTAGTTCTTTGACGAGCTCGTAATTCACCTTTTTCAGCTATTGCGCGAAGGTTGGCCTGCTCTTCTGTACGATGCTTTTCCTCCGCTACTTTTTGTCGAGCCTCCTTTAGCTCTTGTACACGTGCATGTCGCTCTTGCTCACGAGATTCTCTTTCTAAAATAGCCATTCGATTTCGCTTCGCTTTTAATACAGGAACGACCAGGGTATCGTGACTAAGCTCATATGTAAAGCCACCTTGTGGGCTGGATTCGGAACGGAGAAGATGGCTGTCTACTAAAATGCGTAAGCTTTCTGCAGTAACGCCCGCACTCAATATTTGACCTTCATAAAGACTTATTCGACGTTCCTCACTTTCAAAAATAAGTTCTTCTTCAATAAGCTTTCGGGCAGCTATCTGTTGTTCGGGGGTGTCTAAAAGGGCTATTTTTTCATCGTAATATTTTTTGATTAAATCGCCAAGGTTTTTAGTATCTGACAATTGGATGAGTGCAAGAGCATTAGCCATAGCTTTTTTCTCCATAGCGGTGCATACGATCTGCAATTGAGTGGACTCAATACCATCCTTTTTATCCTGTACCAGAAAGTCTAAAATATTGTCTAAGGCAGAGGTCTCATAATCAAAAGGATCGGAGGCAAAAACTCCAGCAGCTTTGGCAGGAAGGAGAATAGCTTCTTTTGCTTGTTGAATATTGAGAGGCTTTAGTTCGTAACAAATCTTTAGAATAGAAGGGAGATGATCACTTAAGTTATCCAACAAACTCATTTTGTCTGATCGGATGGCCAGTACAATTTTTAGTTGAGGAGCTTGTTGTAAAATTTGTAATTGATTATCATCAAGTTCGCTATCGTCCATAGCCTCCAAACGGTTCCAGTAGCGCTGGGGGAGGGTGACTGACAAAGCTTCAACCAATTGTTTTCCAAAAGCATTGATCGCTTCTTTGGGGTAGGTAAACAATTCTTCAAACTGATCAAAAAGTAAAATAATATTTTTTTTATTATTAGATTTTATTTGATGCTCTTTGATGTCATGCCACAGGGTGTTCTCATCGGGAATCAGCTTGTCAAGGAAGGTACTAGCAGATTTGACGCCACCTCTCACCACTTCTGAAGTCATTTGAAGAGGCCACTGATTTTCTACTCCATCTACCCAAGCGTTGAAGCGAATCCGAACTGGAATATACTTGTCGTCTTCAATGATTTTAGGAATAATAGCAGCATTTAATAATGAACTTTTTCCTAGTCCAGATTTACTGTGTAGAACAACAACGCGCTCCAATTTAATCAATCGATAAAATTCCTGCGCAGTCTGTTCCCTACCGAAGAAGAGTCCTTTTTGTTTTGTTTCAAAGGGTTGCGCTCCAGGGTATCTCAATGGCTTTTGTCTCATAGTTCCGAAGGGTTTGGGTAATTGTTTTCCAAGTCAGTAGTCAAGTCAATGATGGATTTTCTAATCGAAGAAATCTGAATGTTATAATCATCTTCGCGCAGAAGATTCATCATTCGTTTCCTTTTTAGGTCGTTGTATTGACTTTGTAAGTTGAAGGTTAGATTAATCCATTCCTTAGCGGTAGTCCCACCGGTTTGAAGTGCATTTAAAACCAGATCAAACAACTTCTCAAATTTATTATTGACAAATAATTCTCTCAATTCCTGGAAAGGTATCAAAGGAATCTTCTCTGATGTTGTAGGCTGTCGAAGCATATCTTTGTCGGCACATTTTTGATGAAATTCATCCACAAACTTTCCTATGTTCTGAGAAATAGAAGTCATGGAATATTGTTCGAAACAATGGCTCGCAACTTTGTCATCTTCAGCCGGCAAGCTAAACGCAAATTTAGCAGAGCCTTTTTTCTCACTGTGTTGCTTTAAGATGCGCATGAATAAGTGCATGTACCATTTGTCAAGAGAGATGCCGAGGAAGAGAAAATATTCTGCTTCAAAAATATTTTCCTGTAGTTTGGGGGACATGCTATGTCGTTCAAAAATGGATTCTAGATATTGATAAAAATCGTCGAAGCCAGTGACCATCGAATTCTGTTTATCAATTTCCCCCAGAATATTAAAAACCAAAGGCTTGGACTTATTGGGAACTTTTACATTTTTATCAAATGGTTCTTTCTTGATATAACTTTTAAAATCAGATTGGAAATTTTGCTGATCAAAAGCATTTTTCAACTTATAATCCGGAGTGAAATTTAAAATGAAATGGAATGGAATAGCGGCAATTTTTTGCAGGATACTTTCCGCTTTAGGATTAGGGCGCTTATAAAATTCTTTCACCCTTTTTACTGCCCTTATATGGTGGGATCCAGAGAGATAATGAAACCAACCGTCTTCGTATACCCGAATACGTAAGTCTTCTTCCTTTTCGCGGAGGAAGTCGGCTAATTGTTGTTCCAGTCTTAATTCATCCAATTGGGAATAGAGCCCCGGGCCAATGCAAAGGATGCATTTTTCTTCCTCGAGACTATCCAACAGCTCCTCCCAAACATCTTGGTTTAATAGAGATGTGGCTGTTGATCGTATGTTTGTTTCAGGCATTTTAGTGTTTTTAATGCCCCTTCTGAAAAGAAGATTTGGTTTTTTTTCCTCAATGAGGGTATGTCTGTAGCGGTAAATATATGAAAACAGTTCTTAGCTAGGGAATATTTAAAAACAGAAAATTATTACATATATGTGTTATGAATTTTTGGGACTACATTGCAGAATGTTTATTCAAGGGTATTTTTTTGATTAAAAATTATAGTGATTATCAGTCTCAAGTCAATAAAAAAAGCCGCTCCAAACTAAATTGAAGCGACTTCTTTTTTCTTAAAAGACTTTGGTAGTGTAATTCAGTTGAATCATGTTAGAAGAAAAACGTCAGAAGAAAAACTTCTAAGTTCTTACTTCTAGCCTCCAACTTTTCTTACATCATACCAGGCATTCCACCACCGTGGCCACCCATAGCAGGCATTCCACCACCTTCCTCAGGAAGATCATTCACCACACACTCAGTCATCAATACCATACCAGCAATCGAAGCCGCATTTTCCAATGCAACACGAGTTACTTTAGTTGGATCAATTACACCAGCCTTTTTCAAGTCTTCGTATTTCTCAGTTCTCGCGTTGAATCCTTGAGAACCTTTTGATTTCAATACATTCATTAGTACAACTGAACCTTCAACACCAGCATTTGCAGCAATCACACGTAGAGGAGCCTCAAGCGACTTTCTTACAATGTTGATTCCGATAATCTGATCTTCGTTTCCACCTTCTACTTTGTCCAATGATTTGATCGCACGAATTAATGCAACACCACCACCAACTACGATACCTTCCTCAACGGCAGCACGAGTCGCATGTAATGCATCATCAACACGGTCTTTCTTTTCTTTCATTTCTACTTCAGTAGCAGCACCAACATAAAGAACTGCAACACCGCCAGCTAATTTAGCCAAACGCTCTTGTAGTTTTTCACGATCGTAATCAGAAGTAGTCGTTTCAATCTGAGATTTGATTTGATTGATTCTAGAAGTGATATCTTTCTTCTTTCCTTTTCCGTTAACGATAGTCGTGTTGTCTTTGTCGATGTGAATTTTTTCACAAGAACCAAGATGAGCTAACTCAACACTTTCTAATTTATATCCTTTCTCTTCAGAGATAACAGTACCTCCAGTTAGGATAGCTAGATCTTCTAACATCGCTTTACGACGATCACCGAAACCAGGAGCTTTGACAGCAACTACTTTCAACTGAGCACGAAGACGGTTCACCACCAATACTCCAAGAGCTTGGCTTTCGATGTCTTCAGCAATGATCAATAAAGGACGACCTGCTCCAACTACTTTTTCAAGAACTGGGACAATGTCTTTCATATCAGAAACCTTCTTATCGTAGATAAGGATGAATGGATTCTCATACTCAGTCGCCATATTCTCCGTATCTGTTACGAAGTATGGAGAAAGGTAACCACGATCAAACTGCATACCGATAACTTCTTCAACGTAAGTATCTGTACCTTTTGCTTCCTCAACAGTGATTACACCATCTTTGGTTACACGCTTCATCGCATCAGCGATCAATTTCCCAATTTCGTTATCGTTGTTTGCAGAGATAGCACCAACTTGTTCGATTTTTTGGAAATCGTTTCCGATGATCTCAGTTTGTTTCTTAAGGTTTTTGATCACCTCAACAACTGCTTTATTGATTCCTCTTTTCAAATCCATTGGATTTGCACCTGCAGTTACGTTTTTCATACCAGCAGTTACGATTGCCTGAGCAAGAACAGTTGCAGTAGTCGTTCCATCACCAGCGATATCCGCGGTTTTAGAAGCAACTTCTTTTACCATTTGAGCACCCATGTTTTCTACTGCATCTTCCAATTCTACTTCTTTTGCAACAGTAACACCATCTTTAGTGATAGCAGGAGCACCGAAGCTTTTTTGGATAACAACATTTCTTCCTTTAGGACCTAGAGTCACTTTTACAGCGTTCGCAAGAGCATCAATACCGTTTTTCAACTTCTCTCTTGCTTCTGAATTAAAGCTAATTTGTTTAGCCATTATTTAGCGTTTTTTTGTTTTAAAGAATAATCTACCGGTGGGGTAGAAAGTTTTCACAAATGATGTTTAAAGAATAACAAGGATGTCATCTTCTCTCATGATAAGGTAGTCTTTACCTTCGTACTGAAGTTCTTGTCCAGAATACTTTCCGTAAAGAACTTGGTCTCCTTTCTTAACGGTCATTTTGATTCCGTCTTTTCCTGGACCAACAGCGATAATTTTTCCTTTTTGAGGTTTCTCTTTTGCAGTATCTGGAATAATAATTCCTCCTGTAGTTTTCTCTTCAGCCTTTGCAGGTTGTACAACCACTCTGTCGTTGATTGGCTTCATTGATATATTAGTTTTGATTAAAAGAAAATTTAAAAAATATTAACAACACAATGATCTATGATCATTGATTATGCCAAGCCAGTTTTTATGACATTCTTACAGGTGTTTCCGCCATTGCGGCCCTTCTGAGTTGTAAGAATGACATTAGCTTGCCAAATTGGCAACAAAAGTAGCATTT
>CAKZUK010000147.1 GCA_937921775.1 uncultured Saprospiraceae bacterium | reverse complement strand
GCCCATCTGACGCCCGACAGATCCCATACCTATTAGAAGGTACTATTTATCCACAAAAAGAGCAGAAATAGAGCGGTGCTCATGGGTATTACGGATAGCGCGAGCAAATAGCTTAGCTGCTGATAATACCTGTATCTTTTCAGAAGTCCTCTTTAAAGGGATTGTGTCACAAACATAGAGCATATCTAATTGCGATTTTTCTATATTTTCGTATGCCTTACCAGAAAGTACAGGATGCGTACAAAGTGCTCGAACACTCTTAGCTCCTTGCTCCAAAATAATATCAGCGGCACGGCACAAGGTACCAGCTGTATCTATAATATCATCTACCAAAATAACATCAGCCCCGGTTACATCTCCGATTACTGTCATTCCAGCAATTTCATTTGCGCGTTTTCTGTACTTATCACAGATAACCAGATCTCTTGCAAAGAACTTCGCGTAAGTACGCGCACGCTTCACACCTCCTACATCCGGAGAAGCAAAGGTTACATTAGATAAATCCAAATTCTTTAAGAAAGGCATAAAGATCGCCTCACTCTTTAGGTGATCAACCGGAATATCAAAGAATCCTTGAATTTGCTCAGCGTGAAAATCAAGGGTCATAATTCGATTGGCACCTGCTGCTTCAATTAAGTTTGCAATTACTTTTGCAGAAATTGGAACACGCGGTTTGTCTTTTCTATCCTGACGAGCATAGCCAAAATATGGGATCACAGCAGTGATATAGCCCGCAGAAGCTCGCTTCGCAGTATCAATCAACAGAAGCAATTCCAGCAAATTATCAGCTGGAGCAAAAGTGGATTGTATGAAAAAAACATAGTTCCCACGTACCGATTCATTCATAATCGGTTGCATTTCCCCATCACTAAATTGCATTAAAGTTTGATCGCCGAGGGCACGGCCATAATGATCGGCTATACGTTCAGCCAAATACTTCGATTTTGATCCACAGAACAGTTTAACATCCATAATATTACGGGGAGGTTTTAGAAGTTTAGAAAATTCTCAAGTACAGTAAAGGGGTGTTTGTTAGGGTAAAAGTAAAAAGAATAACAGGAAAGGTCATTCCATTTGTCAATTAAATGCCACGTTAGACGAGATTAACTCTTTATTTGTCGATACTATTCGAAATTAATAGACTATAATCATAACTTTAAGTCAAACAAGAGGAATAAGATACAACAACGACAATCCTCATATTTTAGCAAAGCCAGACCAAAAGGTCGATCGTAACTTAACAAAACGATATACCGCGTTTTCTAAAACCGGTACTCAAAAGCCTTAGAGGTCTAATTTTAAGTTTCTTTGACAAATACAAGGTTTTTCAAAGAAGGATTTTATAACAGGAGTTTTCAGCTTCTAGAATACGCAACGCCATGGTAGTATTGACATTAGGAAATTGGTGGGCAGGCCTTTCACAAATACAACACATCTTTTGGGCTATCGCAATAGTCTTCAGCTTTTTGTTTCTGATACAATTTTTGTTTTCAATAATCGGACTCGACTTTGATGATGTTGATGTGGGTGTACCCTCAGATGGTGGTGACACCTCATTCAGCGGAGATTTTAGTTTGATATCAGTTCGAAGTATTATTGCCTTCTTCACCATGTTTGGTTGGGCAGGTGTTTTATTGCTAAACGCAGGAAAAGCAATTTGGACCGCAGTTATATTTTCAAGCTTGGCAGGATTTGTCGGAATGTTTGTAGTCGCCTACTTGATGTATCAACTTTCCAAACTCGAAGAAACCGGTACTACTGACTTATCAGACGCCATCTTTGAAACGGGAGAAGTATATATCCCTATTCCTCCAGCTAAAAGTGGCCCAGGTAGAGTTCACATAAAAATGAAAGGTGCGTTAAAAGAATTGGAAGCAATCACTGAAGGTAGTGGTTTACCAACAGGCTCCTCTGTCAGGATCCTTGAAGTATTGGAAAACAACATCTTGCTCGTAGAGTCAATTGATAAGTATCAATTTGAGTAAGTTAGCGCCACCAAACATTTTTTCACCCTAAGTCAAAACGATTATAGATTTAACCACATAGAAATAATAGAACACATAGCCTCGAATCTAGAAAAAACTACATGACCTATGTCTGCCTAGGTGGTAAAAAATACGAAACCTCAATAGTTGCAAAATCAAAATAACTGAGCAATTACAAACATATTTTCAACAAAAAACTAGAGTCATGTAAAACTTATAACTCAAACCAATTCGTCTTTTAGGAAAACCATTTTTAACTCTAAAACTAGTAATTATGAACGTTGCACTTCCGTTGGTAGGAATTCTATTATTGTTCGCCTTTGCAACTATCGTCTTTTTAATAAGCCGATACAGACGTTGCCCCTCAGATAAAATTTTAGTCATCTATGGTCGAACCGGACAAGGTTCAGCCAAAACACTTGCGGGGGGAGCGGCCTTTGTTTGGCCAGTCATCCAAGCATATGAATATCTTGACTTGACACCTATTTCTATTGATGTTGATTTGAGAGGTGCTTTGAGTAAGCAAAATATTCGTGTCAACGTTCCCTCTAGATTTACCGTTGGTATCTCCACTGAAGAAGGTACTATGATAAACGCTGCGGAGCGTTTGCTAGGTAAGACTACTGATCAAATCAGAGACATAGCAAAAGATATCATCTTCGGCCAGCTACGATTGGTAGTAGCAACGATGGACATTGAGGAGATCAACTCGGATCGTGATAAATTCTTAACCAACGTTGCATCCAATGTAGGAGCGGAACTTAGAAAAATAGGATTGTCTTTAATTAACGTAAACGTAACCGATATTCAGGATGAGTCGGGTTATATCGAAGCATTGGGTAAGGAAGCTGCTGCAAAAGCGATTAACGATGCGAAGATGAGTGTAGCGGAGAAGAATAGGGATGGATCAATTGGTGAAGCAAATGCAAATAGAGATAAGCGTATTGAGGTATCGTCTGCAAATGCTTCTGCAAAAATTGGTGAAGCGGAAGCGGATGCCAAGTCGATAGAAGGAGAGAACGAGGCCTTGATTCTCGTTGCGAAATCGAATGCAGAACGTCAAGTTAAGGAAGCAGAGGCATTGCGTTTAGCAACTGCTGCTGAGAAAATTCAATCTGCGAAAGCATTAGAGGAATCGTACTTAGCAGAGAAAGAAGCTGAGCAGGCTCGTGCTGCCAAAGAGCAGGCAACTCGCGAAGCGGATACCATTGTAAACGCTGAAATCGACCGAAGAAAAGTAGAGATCGATGCAGAAGCAGAAGCGGAGCGTAATCGTCGAATTGCGAAAGGTGAAGCAGATGCCATCTTTATGATGCGAGAAGCAGAAGCGAAAGGTCAATATGAAATTCTGAGCAGACAGGCACAAGGTTTCGAAGCGATTGTGAAAGCTGCAAATGGCAACACCAAAGATGCAGTACTGATGATGATTGCTGACAAACTGGAAGACTTGGTTGAGAAGCAGGTGGAAGCAATTAAGAATATCAAGATTGATAAAGTGACCGTCTGGGAAGGTGGTGGCAACAGTGAAGGTGAAGGTAACTCTACTTCCAAGTTTGTTTCTGGATTGTACAAATCAGTTCCGCCATTGAGCGACTTGTTTAACATGGCGGGTATGGATTTACCAAACTACCTTGGTTCTGCCACTGAGCAGGAGAATGGTAACGGTAAGAAATTACCCCCAGCATTAAGCAACGAAGCTGAGGTAGTGGAAGTTCAAGAATAACAAGCCCAAGTTTTTATAGAAAAAAGTTGTTCAATAACTATGTTCCTTAGCTAGGGAACGAGAAAAGCTGAGGTATCGGTGATCAATGTTTTGCCTGCAAGCTTGAAGATAGTTATTAAAGAACTTCTCAGTAATGAGTGAGCGCTCTGGTTTTGGCTAGAGCGTTT
Organism: uncultured Saprospiraceae bacterium; assembly: GCA_937921775.1. Taxonomy (GTDB): domain Bacteria; phylum Bacteroidota; class Bacteroidia; order Chitinophagales; family Saprospiraceae; genus CALGLS01. Next base: position 331 of record CAKZUK010000147.1, on the reverse strand, counting down.
TTTTTGTTCATCCAATCAAATAAAAAGAAGAATATAATTATTCAGAGGCTCATCGCTTTAGGCGGGCAGGCGTGTTTTAGTTGGATTTCGGTCGCCGGACTTCACAGGTCGACCGAGAATTGATTTTGGCCTTCGGAACAAGATCTAAATGTAAAATCGCAAAGTTTAAAACGCTGTGCTGAGCAAACCTGTCTACTCGGCGCAGCCAAGTAGAGTCGAAGTATGTAAAAGTTTGCCCACCAACGCGAAAACACTTTATTTACTACGATTTTCGGCAACTTTTACATTTTGAGTTTATCATTTTGCGGTTTTACATTTAAAAACATCCCTA
>CAKZUK010000146.1 GCA_937921775.1 uncultured Saprospiraceae bacterium | reverse complement strand
AAAATGGAAAATATAATACTAGACGAAATAGAAGATGAAAAATCTAAGGAAGGAATATCCTCCAGTGCCTTGCATTATTTGCCTCGATTTTTCCTTTGCTTTGGCTCCTTATTTGCGTTTCTCTCAGCTTTTAACTTTTTTCAAAATTTAAACAGCTATGGCTTTATTGATTTACTAATCCTCCTACTATTGCAAGTAATCATGCCGATATTTTTCATCTACTACAACTTAGTTCATGCTTTTATGGAAATAAAACGAAAGCCCGCTGTACCAAAATTTGGAAAAAAGATGATTGCTATTTCCATAGCCATAATTAGCTGGTACCTCCTTGGTGGCTTTTATACTTTATTTACCGATCTTATCTATATGGGTATTAATTTATACACCGCAGTCTTTGTATTTGGTATTTTTTGTCAAGCCATTGTTCTTTCACAAGAAATAAAATACTACAAATGGCACCTCTAATCATTTCTAATCTCCTTCAGTCTTGAATCTCTCACCGTAATCTCAGGTAAGTGTACCAATCTTGCTTTCCTTGCAGCAGTGCCTTCAAACTCAATTCTGTCATCTTCCACGTTCACATACTCATGCAGTTCATAAACATTTTGGAAACCGTATCCATACAAATTCAAGTAAGTAGGGATATTTAAGGCCAACATAACTGATGTCCCATTTCTTCTAAATTCTCTAGCCTCTCCGCTTATAACAACCTTGCCTCTTTTTGATGCAAAGTCTTTTTTGTTTCCACTAAAATTATTATTGCAATAAATCAAAATTCTTGTATTCTTATCCCCAATTAATCGATTCAAATTAGATTGAGTAAATTCAGTAAATGCCAAGTGCTTCGCTCCTTTTATGTGGATCCGATCGTAACGAAACTTAGAGCGAGTATCAAGAATAATCGTACTTTCATCCTGACTCATGTGGAGGAATGTATCTAAGCTTAGCAATCGTTTAGCTCTGTGCGCTTCTACTTCAGATACTAAATTTTTATAGTCATCATAACTGACTTTCGCAATTGGATATACTTCTTTTGTTGTGTCTGACTTAGTTCCAGTAGATTGACCATTGGCGTTTATGACCATTACTGAGATAAGAGCTGTTGCTAAAAAGCTTAGTTTTCTTTTGTTCATAATTTTATGTTTTAAAAATTCCGCGATTCTTTCTTAGACCTAATTTAGAAAATTTCAACTTGATATGAATACCTAATTAGCTTGATAAGTCAGTTTTTAGATAAAAAATTATTTCAATGGATTGGTTTTGAAATTGCAGCTTTAATTTACCGAAATTCTCACTTCTTTCATCTAATAAAAATTAAATCTTATAAGACTCTTAAACCTTGTAAGTAAAATCCCCTTTAGTCGTACTGGTATAGGTCCTAGTACAAGTCCCCCAACCATTCACATCTACCTTGAGCAGTTCAAAAGTGTTTTCTTTTCTATTCCTTCCAAAGTACTTATACTTGTGTAAGAAACTAAAAAAACAAGAAAATGAAAAATCCATCCATCTTCCTCGTCTGCTTGATCACAAGCCTCGCTTTCATCACAGCTTGTCAAGTTCCTCAAGAAGAAACCCTAACTTTGTCCAAAGGAGAAATCGACAATGAGTACCACAACAATAACATTGGCAGCATCGCCTTTATGGACACTTATACTTCTCTTCGAAACTTTAGCCCAAATGACAATCTACCAAGGGTAACAATCAAAGAAAGTGGTGAATTTTATGGTAGAATACATCCTGAGTTTTCACAAACCTATTACCTCAGCCAATTGGCTCCTGAACTAAGCCCAAATGATCTATGTAAAAATGGAAATTGGAGCGTCAAATTCTATCTTGACGATCAATTCATTTACCAAGATGATGTTAATCCCGGAGCTGGTTCCTGCCAATACCGAAATCAAAATGTAGCCGTAGTTGTTCCATTCCTGACCAACTTCGAAGATAGTCAAGATCACTGGGGAGCTTTCCTCTGGTTGCGTTTTACAAAAAAAGAAAAAAAGGAAAAATTATTTGAGACTGGAATCCATAAACTTACACTTGAATTCATTCCCTATATCAAATATCAAGGTAAAAAGAAATATGGCGAAGTAGTCGCAAAAGGTTCAGTTAATATTACTAGAAAAGAAATTGAAACAACAGAGGCTGACCTCGCCATCCAGCCAATCGCTCCTATTGAAGATTGGAACATTGCTGAGCAAAATTATGACAAAAAATATCTTCGTGAAATCAACAAGAAAGTAGCGCAGCGCAAATACAAAAAACTAAGCAGCATCGTTGTGATTAAAGATGGTGAACTACTTGTAGAAGAATATTTCAATGGTGCCAATAGAAACAGCTTACACGATACACGTTCTGTCGGAAAAACTTTCGCTAGTACAATGTTAGGAATAGCCATAGAAGAGGGTCACATCAAAGATGTCAATCAAGCGCTTGCTGAATATTATGACTTGAAAAAATTTGACAACTATGACTCTGCTAAAGAAAGTATTAGTCTGGAAGAATTACTAAGTATGAATGCACCTTTTAAAGGAAACGATTCCGACTATGACTCACCCGGTAATGAAGAGAACATGTATCCAACTGAAGATTGGGTCAAGTTCACACTCGATTTACCCATAGATAAATCAAAAACTGAGAAAGATCGTTGGGAATATTTCACCGCAGGTTGCCTAATACTTGGTGATGTGATTGACAAAGCTGTTCCGAGCACACTAGTAGATTACACCAGTGAAAAATTATTCAATCCATTAGGAGTTAAAAATTTTAAATGGCAATACACCCCAACTGGTGTTGGTAATACAGCCGGCGGTCTACAACTCACTTCGCTAGGCTATGCAAAATATGGCCAACTCTACAAAAACGGTGGTCACTGGGAAGGCAAGCAAATCTTTCCCAAAGCATGGGCAGAGAAGTCGCTTTCGAAAGTCATCAATCGTTCTGATAAACCTACTGAAAATTATGGTTACCTTTTTTGGAACGATGTGTTTACCCACAATGGTAAATCTTATGAAGCAGCTTATTGCTCAGGTAATGGAGGAAATAAAGTGCTGATTTTTAAAGACATCCCTGTCGTGATTGTAATTACTTGTACCGCTTACGGAACTGCCTGGGGGCATGCCCAAGCGAAGGAGATGGTAGAGGATTATCTGTTGGGGATGGTGATCGATTGAAACTAGACTAGCCTTCCTTCTTGTGGCCTAATCTAGCTCCAGAAGGAAGGTCGACTCAGTTCAATAGGTTTAACAAAAAATACCTGCAATATAAATTTGTTAAGAGAAGACAAAACCTTTCCTAGGCAGATCTCAAGGTTCGAAAACTACAAAACACAAAATTCTGAATCGTATCAAAGGGCGTAAGATGATCTACCTTAATGCATTTAAGCTTTTCAAAATGCATGTTCACTTTCTCTGTCATTGATGTTTCTGAATATTGCTATATTTCAATTCCACTGCATTTGGTAGGCCCATTCTCAGAAAAGGTACCAATAACCAAAATTCCTTTTTCACTAAGATTGCTCTTCGCCGTATTGATATAATTTTCAACATCGTTCTCATTCGTCAGAAAATGAAAAGCTGCACGATCGTGCCAAAAGTCGTATACTTCAGAAGGATTAAAGTTTGCGGCATCAGCTACAATCCATTTTACCTTATTTGCCTTTTTTCCCAATCTGGCCTTTGCTCTCATAATCGCTACTTCAGAAATATCAAGTATCGTAAGGTCTTCATATCCTAATTCCAAAAGATAATCTACAAAAAAACTATCCCCACTGCTTTACTGTTGAAATCTTTCATTTTATTTATTTTAGAATGAATTTATATTAACAAAAAATTATTCCACCTCATGAATCAACTGGTTCTCCAAAAACATACTCTCCACCTTTTCTTCAATCCCTTCTTAAATTGAATATAACAGAATATTAAACCCTTACAAAACAAATTCAACTTTTCTTTACTCGTTTTGCATCAACGAAACAAACTCAAAGCTCTCTTTACTTCTAAGTTTACTAACTCCCCAACTAATAGTCAGACAAATTCACCGATCTTTAATCACCCCATTCCCATCCAAACCAAGTCACCAAAAAACCTCAAATTACCCCCTATTTCCCAAAAGTTTTCCCGAAATTCGGCATCTAATTATAAAGATCCCCAATAAGGTAGGTCTTTTCAGTCCTCAACTGTATTTATATTACAAACTAGAAGTTCCACATCATTGATAAAATATACCTAACTAAAAAATGAAGTACCTATTTCCTATTCTACTCCTTTTCAGCACTTTAAGTCTTAAAGCACAAGATTTTTACGATCTTAACACCATACAAACCATAGAGATTACTTTTGCGCAAAGCAACTGGGACCAACTACTCGACAACGCTTATTCCAGCACTGGCGATTACATCCTAGCAGAAAGTGTCACCATCAACGGTGAAGTACTCGATAGCATTGGTGTCAAGTACAAAGGCAACAGTACCTATAATTCAAATCAAGCTAAAAATCCATTTCACATAGAACTGGACACTTATAAGGACCACGACTACGATGGCTACACCGATATCAAATTGAGTAATGTAGCTAAAGATCCATCTTTCCTAAGAGAAGTACTCTCCTACCAAATCCTTCGACAATACATGGCCGCTCCTTTGTCTAATTTCGCCAACGTTTATGTCAACGGAACACTCATTGGCTTATACAGCAACTCGGAAGCAATATCCAAGAAGTTTGTAAAAGATCGTTTTGGATCTAAAAGTAATACTTTTGTTAAATGCAACCCAATTGATGGAGCAGGACCAGGTAGTACCGATCTTCCAAATCTCGAATACTTAGACGACAATTCAACTTCTTATGATGAAGCTTATGAGCTAAAGTCTGATGATGGCTGGGACGAGCTCATCGACCTATGCGACACACTTGCTAATGAACTAGATGACATCGAACAAATTCTAGATATAGATAAAGCGATTTGGATGTTGGCTTTCGACAATGTATTTGTCAACCTAGATTCTTACATAGGAGGTTTTAAGCAAAACTATTACCTATACCGCGATGACTATGGGCGCTTCGCTTCTATCGTTTGGGACTTAAATGAATCCTTCGGCCGTTTCAGTATAGCAGGCGGTGGAACTCAACTAAATAATACTACTGCAAAACAACAAATGGATCATCTCCTACATGACACAGACAGTGATTTTCCTTTGATCTCTCAACTACTTTCTATCCCGATGTATAAGCGTATGTACTTGGCACATTTCAAAACCATCCTTTTGGAAAATTTTGACAACGATACATACTTCGCTACCGGCGAACAATTACAAATGCTAATTGATGCATCTGTTCAAGCAGATAACAATAAGTTTTTTACTTACAATAATTTTGTTGACAACCTCACCATCGACATCACTGGAGGAGGTGGTCCCGGTGGTGGAGAAACTCCAGGTATCACCAACTTAATGGATGGTCGAAATGATTATCTTTTAGGGCTTTCTGATTTCACAAATACACAACCTAGTATTGCAAATATTGCTTTGTCAACTGCCAACCCAGTTATCAATGAAACCATCACTGTGACAGCAACTATCACTGATGAAGATGCGGCATACATGGGACATCGAAGCAATCCGGAAGCACCTTTTACCAGGGTACAAATGTACGATGACGGTGCACATAATGATGGGGCTGCCAATGATGGTGTTTACGGAACTGAACTAGAAATTACAGCGGCCTTCACGCAATATTATATCTACGCTGAAAATCAAAACATCGGCATGTTTTCGCCACAGCGAGCAGAATATGAATACCATACCATCACTGCTACCCTTTCAAATCCGGATGTAGGTGATTTGGTAATCAATGAATTTATGGCCTCTAATGGAAGCACAGCAGCAGATCAAGATGGCGAATTCGATGATTGGATTGAGTTTTACAACAACGGATCTAGCAGCATAGACTTGGAAGGATTCTTCCTCTCTGATGATGCAGATGAGCTCATGCAATGGCCTTTCCCAGCAGGTACTGCTATTGCTGCAGGTGATTACCTAATTGTTTGGGCTGACAATGATGATACACAAACTGGACTTCACGCCAATTTCAAATTATCAGCTTCGGCGGAATCACTCTTCTTGGTAAATGCCGCAGGAGAAATTGTAGATGAAGTTACTTACTTTGACCAGACGGAAGATATCTCCTATGGCCGATTTCCAAATGGTATTGGTAACTTCCAGTTGATGTCACCTACGCATGATGCAGAGAACATGGGGACTGTTAGTACCACAAATATTACTACAGATTTAGGGATCATTAAAGTAAGCCCTAACCCAGCAAACGAATCATTGTTTTTAGAAGTTGATGGCTTGAGCCAAAATATTAAAACACTTTTCATTTATGATTTGAATGGAAGACTTGTTTATACCAATCAAATTCAAAACAACCTACAAATTGATGTTGCAAATTGGCCAGCAGGTATGTACTTTGCGAAAGTAGATGATGCATATTTGAAGATACTTGTGAATTAGGAATAACCAAGATGAGATTATATACGATTTTAGTTTTCATAGCTTTATATTCTAGTGCGCTCGCCCAGTCCGCTGGCGAGCGTATTTTGTTTCATCCAACGATGAATGAACAAGCTATGGAACTTGGTCAATCCTACTACTCTATTACTTTAGAAGATTCCATCCAGTTTGATGCACTCAAATTTTACATTTCAGATGTGCAGTTATATTATCAAGATCAATTGGTTCTTTCTTTAGAAAAGACGCATCATTTAATTGATCTGGAAAATCCTGAGTCGCTTACTATTGAATTAAACCCCAACAAGGATTCAATTTTAACGTACAACAATATCAGATTCAATCTAGGAGTCGATAGCCTGACCAATTCCTCCGGAGCATTTGGAGGCGATCTTGATCCCACTAATGGGATGTACTGGACTTGGCAAAGTGGTTATATCAATTTCAAATTGGAAGGCCTTAGCAAAGCCTGTCCCGCCAGAAAAAATGTATTTCAATTTCATTTAGGTGGCTTCCTTGGTGACAACAATGCTATACAAAAGGTCCGTTTAGAAACTTCTAAAAAAGAACAAAACATCAATTTCGCAATTGACAAATTACTAGAAAAGATAAACATAAAAGAGCAGTATCAGATTATGAGCCCTTCTATCGAAGCAGTTGAGATTTCAAAGTTAGTTGCTGATATATTTACAATAAAATCATAAATAGTTTTTTTTGAACTCAAAAAAGCTCTTTCTATTTTCACTTTAGAAGGAATTACACTAGAAGGCATAGTGTCCTTATGACCTCAATCTTTAAAAATCACCTTAGCGCGACCAAGTCAGTAGCCTTAGTGTCCTTACTCAGTGTTTATAAACCACCTTAGCGCACCCACGATAGCAAGCAAGGATAAATTAAAAATGCATAAGCAACTAATCATATCACTACTAATATTAACCACAGCTTTCTTTGCCAACACCAGCAAATTGGATTTACCCAAGCATTTCCCAAAACCAATCTACAACTTCGAAAGCAACCCAACAAGCCAAGAAAAAATAATACTAGGAAGCGCCCTATTCTACGACCCAATACTTTCAAAAGACAGCACGATCTCCTGTGCTTCCTGCCACTCTCCCTACAACGCCTTTGCTCACACTGATCACGACCTAAGCCACGGCATCAACGATCAAATCGGAACCAGAAATGCTCCAGCACTTTTCAACCTAGCTTGGCAAAACAGCTTCATGTGGGATGGCGCGCACAAGCATCTAGACATGCAGGCACTAGCCCCCATGACACACCCTGGCGAGATGGCAGAATCAATCGAAAATATTGTGAAAAAGCTACAAAACAAAAAATTATATCCTCCGCTTTTCCAGCAAGCATTCCAAGATAGTATCATCACCGGTGAGCACCTACTAAAAGCATTGGCACAATTTCAACTCAGCTTGATCTCTGCCAATTCAAAATATGATCAAGTCATAAAGGGCGATACAACTTTCAATGAACAAGAACAAAAAGGTTACACACTCTTTCAAAAACACTGTAACTCCTGCCATAGCGAGCCACTCTTTTCGAGATTTGATTTCGCCAATAATGGCCTCCCTATCGACACCTCACTTAATGACTACGGCAGATGGACTATTACAAAAAAAACAGAAGATGGGCTGAAATTCAAAATTCCAACTTTACGAAACCTTAGTTATACTTTTCCATACATGCACGACGGCCGTTTCAAAAAATTGAATCAAGTATTAAGTCATTATACCAATCCAAAATACCAATCAAAAACCTTAGCCAATGAATTAAAATCACCATTAACAATTTCGTCAAATGAAAAGATAGACCTAATCGCTTTTCTACTAACACTAAATGATAAAGAATTTGTTTTTAATCTGAAGCATCAGTTTCCTAGAGATATTTTAATTAAAAATTAAAAATTAAAACTGAAGCTGAGGACTTGGGAATACACGAATAAGACGGAGCTCCCCATTCGAGTAAACTTCACGCCTACAACTTCCAACTATTTTTTTACAAAAAAAATCCACACATGAAAAGAATCACATTTACACTATTACTCATGGTCTGTGTACTACTTGTACAAGCACAGGGGCCAGCCATAACTTCTTGGTTGCAAAACACCACTGAAACTGGCACTTATTATGTCAGTGGAAATTCTACCGCTCTCGACAACAATATTCTATACAACTGTCAAATGGTAGAATATTCTGACGACTTCGTTTATGCACATACTAAAGGCATTCCAGCCTACCCCACTGGG
>CAKZUK010000145.1 GCA_937921775.1 uncultured Saprospiraceae bacterium | reverse complement strand
GTAGCGGAGGCAGGACTTGAACCTACGACCTTCGGGTTATGAGCCCGACGAGCTACCAACTGCTCCACTCCGCGATATTACCACCTCCCGCGACACGTATAATTCGAACATCTTCGAAACGCTTTATCGCGATTGGGACTGCAAAAGTATATCATAAGCAGTCCATATCCAAGCTTTATTCAGTGTTTATTTCAGAATCTCTTCAATTTATTAACGAATTACCAACATTCTACGAGAATTGCCCTGCTTTTCTCCTGTTTTCAAGTTGTAGAAGTAAACTCCTGGCTCCCAATCAAGGGTTGGAATCACTACACTTTCCTGATTTGCACCTAGATCTTGTGCATAAACTTCAGCACCTAGCGTATTGTACACATATAAGGTACCTCCCATTTCTGAATTAACTACATCTATTACGGTATAGCTATTAGCTGGATTCGGATGGTTCTGGCTAAGGCCAAAATCGCTGATATCCAAATCCTGAACGTTTATCATTATTTCTGTAAAGGTAGCTACAGAGATATCATCGAATAGAAAGCCATCTCCTCTTTGATTGTTATTGTTCGCATCAAAAATAAAACGGATTAGAATTTCTTCGCCGATAAATTCGCTCAAATCCATTTGCTCTTGCACCCATTCTGTTTGTACCCCATCATACACTGGCTCGCCAAAATCTTCTTGGTTAGTACCAGCAGTAGTATACAATCCACAAATAGCTTCGTAGTTCGCTCCACCATCAATTGAAACTTGTACCTGCGCATAATCACGATAGCGTTCCGTTTCCCACTTACACCAAAAACTTAGCATCGCGGTCTCTGCATCTAATAATGAAATTGGATCATTTAAAACCAAACGAGCCAAATCACCACTTGAGTAATCGCCTCCAGGAGAACTCGACATGCAACTTGGTGCTGAATAAAAATCATTTGTTTCTATCCCCCACTCATCATTTGTTTCGTTGGTCCACATATCATCTGTCGACAAATCATCTCCTACTTGCTCTTCAGGAATAGAATAAAATTTAGTGATGGTATCATTATGAACATAGGTTCCATTATTAACGGACAAGACAAATTGAATAGCATCTCCTGGTCCTATATCCGAACTCAAGGTATAATCTATATTTCCAGTCGCGGTCTCACCCTGCATCAAATTAAAACTCTCCAGAGGTCCTGTAGCAAGCACATTTGGGCTGCCAGCTGACAAAGAAACTTCAAGCACCCCATCCAACAAACCATATCGACGAATATCAAAATCAAAGGTTCCATCAACATTTTCAACAAACAAAGGATTCAAATCTGTTGCCAAACCATAATTCAACACAAGATGTGCGGTTGTCAAATTTTGCAAAACAGTAGACTTACAAAAACGAATAATCTCATTGGCTGGTGGCCAAAATCCATAAATATTATAACCCACTTCTGGTGTCAAAGAAAAAATTGGAGGCTTAGTCACACTCTCTCCAAACATCCAGTCATCCGAAACTCCATTGACGGCATAACCAACCGTCTCCGACCCCGTTCCTGCCAAGTACTTATTTTCACGATTTAAGGCTTCAGAAATAATTACAAATATTGGATCAGCAGTATCATCAGCATAGCCCCATGGGTAAATCAAAAGGTTGCCATAAGTATGGTAATTCAACGCAATTTTGAATTCATGATCATTACAAAAATCACGAACGTTTTGCAACTCCGGTTCAGAGAATGCAGAAGGTCCACGATAAACAGCAGAGCCCGGATTGCCAGAAGAACCATAATCATCATGAGCCCATTCATAACCGTAGTTTCGATTTAAATCTACGCCATCTTCATTTTCTTCAAACTCTCCACTTGTATTATTATCTCGCATATTCTTTCGCCAAAGTCCCCCCCCACTTGGATTCGATGTTTCATTATAAATGTAGCCATCCGGATTAATCATTGGCACAAAGTACATTTCCGTGTTGTCCAACAAATACTGCACTTCAGGATCCGTATCATAACGTTCCAACAAATACCACATGTAATAAATAATTTGAGATAAGCCATTCGGTTCACGTGCGTGGTGTAAGGCATTGTAAAAAACTTCCGGCTCACCTTCATCCGTATTTGGATTATCCGAAATACGCATCCAATAGATAGGTCGATCCTCGTGTGTCAATATTGAACCAATCGGTGCACGTTCTGAAACCAAGTTTGGATACTGCTCATGCATGGCATCTAGGTTGTCTAGCATTTCTTGATAAGTCAAAAAACCACCCATCGAACCTAGTTCAAAATTTTCAGGTTCAAAATAATCGTAAAACCCGACGCCTTGACAATCGCCCACTGTTCGTTGACCGGCCATGTTTCCCAAGTCTTCCTGATCCATGTTTTGGCGAACATAATGTTCAATTACATCCGCAATCTCAATCGTATATTCAAAACCAGCCGTTTCTATTTGTTGAATTTCATTTTCTGAAAAATCACTGGTAAAATATTTTCCCGGCTGGTAATCACCATGCTCTGCATCTAGGCCAAGGGCTGCTAGTTCATCAACCGTTCTATTTTCCAGATTAATTTTTACCCGCGAATACTGGGTGCTTTGGGCATTCACTTGCGTGATTAAAAGCAAGGCAATGAATAGTAGGTGTAATTGTAATTTCATTTTTAATAATTAAGATGTGTGTTTTATCTAAGTCCTCAACAAAGTAAGGCAGTTTTCCCATATTTCAAACTCCGTAAAGCAATAGACGTAACAATGTCCAATCAGTTGCAGTAAATACTAGAGAAAAGACGGAAGTCCGAAGTTTCCCTCCGACCTATCCTTCTCACTTTTACTTAGTGGAATTAGGGGATCTGCCTTAGAAGGAAACTTCCGTCTTCTGCCTTCGGTCTTCCAAGTCTAATTACTTATATTTGCAGTCCAATTTAACTTAATTACAATAATAAATTATGAAAGAAGTATATATTCTTACAGCCGTTCGTACTCCTTTGGGAAGCTGGGGCGGTGCACTAGCTAAATTTTCAGCTACAGAGTTAGGCTCAATCGCCATCAAAGGTGCTTTGGAAAGAGCAGGTGTTGATGCAGCTCATGTCAATGAAGTATTTATGGGCAACGTATGCTCTGCCAACTTGGGTCAGGCACCAGCACGTCAAGCAGCTATCAAAGCAGGCATTGGCAACAATGTACCTTGCACAACAGTCAATAAAGTTTGTGCTTCTGGTATGAAATCAATTATGCTGGGTGCACAAAGTATTATGCTGGGGCACAACGATGTTGTAATAGCTGGAGGAATGGAAAGCATGTCTAATATTCCTTACTATTTACCAAATGCACGTTGGGGATATAAGTTTGGTGAAGCTCCAATGATTGACGGTTTACAAAAGGATGGTTTGGTAGATGTATACAACAGTTGCGCGATGGGTGTATGTGCTGATGCAACTGCAAAGAAATATGAATTTAGCCGCGAACAGCAAGATGCATTTGCGATCCAGTCATACGAGCGAGCGGCCAAAGCTACGGAAGCAGGTCACTTCAAAAATGAAATCATTCCGGTTAGTATCCCACAACGAAAAGGTGATCCAATCGTAATGTCAGAAGACGAAGAATACAAGAAAGTTCGTTTTGAAAAAATACCTCAACTTCGTGCTGCTTTCTCAAAAGATGGAACGGTAACTGCTGCTAACGCTTCAACAATCAATGATGGTGCTGCCGTAACGATCCTCATCAGTAAAGAAAAAATGGAAGAACTTGGCCTTAAGCCTGTTGCCAAAATTTTATCTTTTGCAGACGCAGCGCATGAGCCAGAATGGTTTACCACTGCTCCTCCACATGCTGCCAACAAAGCATTAGAAAGAGCTGGTTTGAAAATAGATGATATCGACTACTTCGAAGTAAACGAAGCATTCTCTGTAGTGACCATGGCTTTCAACAAAGAAATGGGAATCACTGAAGATAAGGTAAATGTTCTTGGTGGTGCTGTTTCTATGGGGCATCCACTAGGTTGCTCTGGTGCCCGTATCGTCACTACGCTTAATAGTGTTTTACATCAAAATAGTGGCAGCAAAGGTTTGGCTGCTATTTGTAATGGTGGTGGTGGCGCTTCTTCGATTATTATCGAAAAGGTTTAAGTTACTAGCTAAACAATACTTAGTCCCGAATCTTGATCATTGTGTCAAGGTTCGGGATTTTTTATATGAAGTATTTGGACGGGGATGGGATCTATCGGGCGCTCAGTTAAACAGATCCCATCCTCCTAACACATAGCACTCATCAAATAATCATGATCGATAAATACCTAGTACAAATTCTTATCCTCCTTCAAGTCCTCTTACTGCTTTCTTGCGACTCAAAGTCAAAAGAGATAAGCACTTTGCTTGACGCAAAAACGATTGAGCATCGAGGACACCAATACGATGTAGTCATCATCGAAGATCCACAATCCGTACATTTTTTCTGGAAAGATGATGCTAAAAATCGTTACAAGAGTTTGGCTAATTTAAAAGCAGCTTTGGCTGCAAAAAACAAAACGCTCAACTTTGCCATGAATGGAGGAATGTATCTCAAAGATGGATCGCCACAAGGTTTGTACATTGAGCAAGGGGAGCAATTTGCAAAAGTTGACACCATACAAAATGCTTATGGTAATTTCTATTTACAACCCAATGGTATTTTTTGCATCAACGATTCTACTGCTCATGTTTTGACGACAGTCGACTTTCTACAATCATTACCTGAAGTAAAATATGCCACTCAGTCAGGACCAATGCTGGTTATAGAAGGGCACTTACATGATGCTTTTAATGAAGGTTCTTCCAGCACACATTTTCGCAATGGTGTGGGTGTTCGTGCAGATGGAAAAATTGTGTTTGCCATCTCTAATGAGAAAATTAATTTCTTTGATTTCGCTACATTGTTTAAGGAAAAACTGAATTGTCCAAATGCACTTTACTTAGATGGCTTTGTGTCGCGTGCTTATATTCCTGATTTGGGACGTAAGGATTTGGATGGAAATTTCGGGGTGATTATTGGGCTTTACTGATCCCTAGTATATGGACGGGAATTCGAAGGCGAATTAAGCGAACTTGCCTCCTATTCTATCTATCTCATCTCATCAATTCAAATACTTTCGAATAGCATCCAGCATAGCCTCCTCTGGAATATCTTCTTTCAAATAAGTTTTCATAACCCGTATTAAGTCAGCAGTTAATTGCTCATTAAAGCCGAGTCGAAGGCCAGCTTTATAACAAAGACGTTCTTCCTCTTCTTTGATCACACCATCTACTCGCATGGTAAAGAGCAGATAATACAAGATATTCATACGCTCTTGCTCCCCCTCAGGTGGCTTCAATTCAAACTCATCTGGATTCTTCGCAACTGCTGTTAAGTCTGCTCGCCCCAAACCTAGTTGCTCCGCCACATCCATAATAAATCGCCGTTCTATCGCCACTGCATTATCATCTACGTTGGCCAACTTAATCAACATCGCAATGATGCCTTTTTTCCGTTCTAGATCTTCTGTCCTATCTTCAAACATAAGGAGTACTGGTTTAAATGTGTTTTAAACTTAAGCAGGTAGTCAAATTTATCTTTAGGATAAGTTCTGATGTATTTTGAATTTAGACGAGCCAATTTTCAAGGTAATAGCCGTAGCTATTGCTGAAGGAAATTGAAGAAGTATAAGTTTAAAAGACACAGAAATTATTATATAGTTTAAATTGAGTACCTGCTTAAGTAAGTGCTAATATAGTGAAAAATGTAGATATGTAAAAAAAGACTTGAAGTGGGACTGGAGCTTGTAAGATCACTCGATCGTGTACCCACGATATTTAAATCTGCGAAAAATTCTAACTCCCACCTGTCTTCCAACTAGGTAGCTTCTAATTCCCATTCTGATTCTAATTCATTTCCCTTTCCCCTGCAGCAAAACCAGCAACGTATAAAACAAAATCTTGAAATCCAGTACCAAAGATCGATTTTCAACATATAAGATATCGAATTTTAAACGCTGTAACATTTCATCCAGATTAGAAGCGTAGCCGTATTTCACCTGTCCCCAGGAAGTAATACCAGGTCGCACTTTCAACAAATGTTTGTAGTGTGGTGCACGAGCTAATATTTGATCAATAAAGAATTGTCGTTCAGGACGAGGCCCTACCAAAGACATATCACCTTTTAGTACATTCCAAAATTGTGGTAACTCATCAAGGCGCCACTTCCGCATCACCTTACCCCATTTCGTAATCCGGTCATCATTATCACTCGATAGCTGAGGACCTTTCGCTTCAGCATCTATAAACATCGAACGGAATTTATAGATAAAAAATGGTCGCCCATTTAAGCCTACTCGTTCCTGCTTAAAAAAGACAGGACCTTCTGAGGAAAAACGAACTCGCAACATGATAAATAAAAGTAGCGGTAATAAAACCATTAAGCCCATAAGCGACACCAGCACATCCAGTAGTCGCTTTACCAATCGCTGCCAGCGTGGCATCATCTCTTGCTGAATCTCTATTAGTACTGCCCCAAACACATGATTCATTTTCACTGATCCCAACATGATGTCGTACATATTAGGAATAATTTTCACAGCGATAGAATTGTCAAAACCGACACGACCATAACTTGGAGGATCAAAAAGTACGTTAAGGATTTCTCGGAGTCGATTGTGCTCAGAAGTTTCTATAGCTATGATAACCTCTTCAATCTCCTTAGCTCGAATGACCTCGCTGAGGTTATCAATTTCTCCTAAAACAGGAAGGTATTCACTTAGTTCATTGCCGCTTTTTCCATTGGCATCAATAAAGCCTACAAAGTTATAACCTAACCCTTTTTCTCGGCTTGTAATTTCTTTGTACAATTCGATTGCTCGTTGATTTCCACCAAGGATAAGTGTATTGAAGGTAACTTTACCGGCTTTCAAACGACGACTTGCACGCGTCAAAAGAACCATACGCATGGCTGCAGTAAAGAAATAATGATATGCAAATAAAGTAAAAAATGACGTGTAATAAGTAGAATAGTCTTTTACAAAGTCGTCTAAAATTAAAGTAAAAAATAGAAAGGTTACACCTAGAAAGGTAAGAAAAAACGTTCGAGTCAAAGTCGCCAATCTTGAGATGCGATACACATCATGATACTTATCAAAAATCGAATACAACAGCAACCAACCTACTGGAATGATAAAAATTCCATACCAAAAATTGATATCCTCTGTAATCTCCCAGTTAATGGGGACGCCTTCTAATTTTTTGCGATAAACATAAAAACAAGCCCAAGCCATCATCGCCATGATGAAGTCTGCCACCCCGTAAACAAACATGTCTACCCTACGCTTGCGTTTCATGGTTCTCAAAGTCAATCGTTTTGTGCTTTCGCTAAAAGAGTTTTTATAGTTTAAATTTACTTAAGTAAGCAGGTCTTCAAAATTGTGCTTACAATAAATTCTGATGGATTTTGAATCTAGACGACTTTCTTTTTTGCAGTAATCCTTCCGGATTGCTTCACAAACAAGGAAGTATAGGTTTAAAAGGCGCAGATTTATTAGTAGATTTAATTTGAACACCTCCTTAATTCACGAATTTAATATGTAATAAATTTAACGTTGTCTACATAGACTTTCGCTACGGGTAAAGTATCTAAAGCGTCGGGGCTTAACTGGCCAATTAATACAATTCGATAATTAGCAACTCCAGGGCTTTGAGCAGCTTCCTGAAGAGGAGTCGACATGTCAAAATAGATTTTCTTCCATTCCTTTGTCTCCCTTACCGTTCGATCAACACTGGTATAAATTGCATTATTATTTTGATCATAAGCAATCAAACCTACTTTAAAACCTACATCCGTTTTAAAATTTATTTCAACAAAAGAAGTATAACCAGCACTTATAGCCGGAAAGGTATTGATATAGTCTGTAGCAGCTGATACTAAAAAGTGGCCATCACTTAATGTTGCTACTCCAGAACGGCCTTCAAAGCCACCATCCTCATTTCCTTCAAAAAAAGTCTCATCATCTCCATCTAGATCGGTAGAAAATAAATGATTAACTCCTTCAAAATTTTCCATCAATTGAAACACTGCATTATCCGCATATTCCAGCGTTGGGTTTACGGTAAGGTCCTCCGTAGGCACAAACTCAACATCAACTTCATATTTATCATAAAATGGATAAATATTACGATCAGAGGAAATTCCATTTAGTTTTATACCAGGAAAAATAGTTAATGTTTGTACTCCTTCTTCCAATACAGGAACTCTTGCAGGCAAAGGATAAGCACCAATATATTCATTGTCGACATAAACCCATGCATCGGTAATTATTTGGGAATTACTTCCTTGTGCACCCGAAGACATCACATCCATTTTTTCAATATTGAGGTAAGCAGGAATATCTTCCGATGGATTAATAATTTCGCAAGAACTGCCTAACAGCATTATTACGATGGCTAAAAACAAACTATTATTTTTCATAACTACTGTGATTTTAAAATGACCTTGTTTACACAACTTCTATATTTCCTCTTTTCTTAATCTCTTCTATAATTTGATGCGCAACTTCCAATGCACGCAAACCATCAGATACATCTACTACTGGTCTCGTGTTTTTTTCAATACTATTGGCCAATGATTCTAATTCCATTTTTATGGCATTCACTTCCTGCGTTTCTGGCATCTCTACATGGATTAACTTTGCACCATTGCTGGTTTCCAACTCAAAAAATTGATCCGTTGGTGGTAAGTTCGCTCCACCTTTTTCATACAGTCGGACAATCTGTGCCTGCTTTTCCAAAAAGTCGAGACTGATGTAGGCATCTTTTTGAAACAGTCGCAATTTACGCATTTGCTTAAGGGAAATTCGGCTGGCCGTTAAATTAGCGACACAACCATTTTCGAATTCCAAACGCGCGTTGCTAATGTCTGGTGTATCACTTACTACAGCTACTCCACTCGCACTGATACTTTTCAGTGGCGAAGGTACCATACTTAAAACGATATCAATATCATGAATCATCAAATCAAGAATAACCGATACATCCGTTCCTCTAGGATTGAACGCTGCCAAGCGATGCGCTTCAATAAACATAGGCGCAAGATCATGCTCACTCAAAGCTAAAAATGCAGGGTTAAAACGTTCGACATGACCCACCTGTATCTTTACCTGATGAGCCTCACCAAGTTTTAATAATCGACGGCCTTCTTCTGTGGTATGTGTAAGTGGCTTCTCTATGAACAAATGCCGGCCACTCTTTATTGCTTTTTCTGCTAGTTCAAAATGACTGACAGTGGGCGTCACGATATCTACTATATCTACGGCCTCAATCAAGGCTTCTACACTCTCAAATGCCTTAATTCCATATGTTGCCGCAGTTGAGCTACATTTCTCCTCATCTATATCATAACAACCTACCAACTCTAGTTCCTCAATCATTTGAATACATTTCAAATGAATAGTGCCCAAATGGCCTGCGCCCAGTACTCCGATTTTTAGCATGCTGTATTATTCCTGTTTCTGACTTATTCAAGTAGTGCTTAGCGCAAAAATACCTATTGAAATACTATTTCTATAATAATCTAAGCTCTTTCATATAGCTTATAGTCTCTACAACTAGTTCATTAAAAACGCTAAAGGAGTTCGATTTGCTGTGAATCAATCCCAACTTATCCAATTGACGCAAACTTACTGACAAAAAAACAGTTCATCTCCATTCTCTAAAAATGCTTTAATTTTTAAAAACAAACTAATAACCTTTAAATCAACTAATTACACTTTATAAAAATAAAATATTTTAATTTTAACAATAAAAATACTCTTTTTATTAAAAAAACTGCAACTACAGCGAATTTTGCCCGTTTTGACAAAAAGCATTACGATAAAGCAGTTAACTAAAATTAGCTGTCCTCGTAATTCCATTCCAACAACCGCAAAAAAAAGTAGTCACAAGTACTACACATTCCTTACAATCGAATCGGGTCTAATTATTAAGCATGCCTTTCTAATTGCTTCCAGAAATATCTGTTAGCAATACGACTTCACCATAATTTGGTATGCTCCCCCCTCTTACAATTAACCAATGCCTACTATTTAATTAACGGATTGCCTTCAAAATTTAATGTTATGAGCAAATTCAACCTTTTTCTATCAAAGATAGGCAGACTAATTACATTTTGTACAGTATTGCTTTTAGCCAATATTAATCATTGCACGGCACAGTGTTCCTTGTCATGCAACAATGGTCTCAATGTATCACTAGATATTAATTGTACTGCCGAAATAACTCCCGACCTCATACTTGAAGGCGACTTTTCGGAATGTACAGGACCAATTCTAATCCAAGTAATGGATGGAGATGGGAATATAATACCAAATAATCCTATTGTTGATGCAAGTTTTATCAACCAATTGTTAATTGTAATGGTCACTGATCAAGCAAGTGGAATCGGCTGCGAGGGTTCCATTTTTATTGAAGATTATGGCGCACCAATAATCACGTGCAACGACCTTGAAATAGGATGCAATGCATCCGCTCACCCTGACGACATAGGCTACCCTACTGTCGATGATAGTTGTGATCCAAACCCAACACTAACTTACTCCGATCAGATCAACGACCTGACTTGTAATGGAGATGATTACGTGCAGCAAATCGTTCGTACATGGATGGCTGCAGATGCTAGTGGCAACATGGCTGCATCTTGCGTACAAACGATTTCACGCACACGACCCCTACTCGCCGATATTGTATTTCCGAATGACAAGAGCGACATCGAAGATCCTGCACTTGATTGCATCAATCCAGATACAAACCCTTCCAACACAGGTGTACCTACACTCAATGGAGAACCAATTGACAATAACGGACCTTGCGGCTTTTGGTTTTACCATACTGACACAGCACCAACACCTATCTGCGAAGGTAGTTTTGTTATTGTAAGAACATGGACAGTAAATACAAACTGGTGTGGAGTAGCTTCTAACATAACAGATACTCAATTTATAAAAGTACTTGACAAAACAGCTCCAACGATTGATTGTCCAAGTGACTTTTCAGTAAATGCTAATACGACGACTTGTACTGGAAATATAACAATCCCTGCTACTACCGCTAGCGATGATTGCTCTAGTGAATCAAACATTAATATTCAGATCACTGGACCTGACGGACCTGTGTTTGCCAATCAAACGATAAATGCACCCCTTGGTGTCTACACTTTCACCTACACTGCTACCGATGATTGTGATAATAGTTCAAGTTGCTCACTCACTGCTACAATCACTGACGGGGTGCCTCCTGTCGCTATCTGTATTTCATCTACTACCGTTGGGCTGACAAACACGACACCAACATTAGTGAACGCGACTGTTTTTGATGACGGCAGTTACGACAACTGCGGGCCCCTCACCTATCTGGCCAGAAGAATGGACAATCCCAATTGCCCTGGTAATGATGCAACTGCATTTGACACCACTATCCCTTTTGCTTGCTGTGATGTAGGTAGCCTTGTCATGATTGAATTTCAGGTAACGGATGCTGGCACTCAGCTTTCCAACACTTGCATGGTTGAAGTAATAGTTCAAGATAATCTGCCTATGGAGCTGGATTGTCCTGCAGATGTAACGATCAACTGCGATCAGGATTACACAGACTTAAGCATTACAGGTGAAGCAACAGGAAATGATAACTGTGGAATTGAGGACCTTTCGTATACAGATAATTTAACGGGACTTGGTACTTGCAACATTGGCCAAATCATAAGAACATGGACACTCACAGATAGCTATGGCCAAAGTGTTTCTTGCAATCAAACCATTACTTCCATAGGTACAGGAAATGGAATTGTAAACTTTCCTCCAGACCTTCTCAATGCAGAATGCGGTGATGCAGACGATACAAGTATCACCGGTGTGCCAACAACCTCCGGCAATTGTAATCAATATGGAGCTGGCAGTACAGATCTCATCTTTTTCTTACAAGACTCTTGTATTAGAAAAGTATTGAGAACCTGGATTGTAATGGACTGGTGTACTGGAGAGTCTCTAAGCCAAGTACAGGTGATAAAAGAAATAGACACAGCAGCTCCAGTCATCATTGGTGTCCCTTCAAACATGACCATAGAATGTGACGCAATTCCTGCTCCAGCAAATGTAAATGCAACTGATGACTGCACAAATCCAACATTAGATTTTGAAGAGACCAGCCTAATTATTGGTTGTGAAACCATAGTCACACGCACCTGGACGGCCACTGATAAATGTGGCAATCAGTCAACTGCTTCTCGAGTCATTACTGTAACTGACACAGCGGCTCCAATATTTAATAATACGCCCGCTAATCAGGATGCAGAATGCAGCGATATTCCTGACGTACCAACAGTCTCAGCTTCAGACAATTGCTCTGACCCTATCGTAGAACTAGACGTTGCGAATACTCCAGGAATTTGTTCAGATGCATTTACTATCACTCGTACTTGGACGGCCACAGATGATTGTGGCAATACCAGTTCAATCCAACAGACAATAAACGTTTCAGATAATACCGCACCGATTATTTCAGGAGTACCTGACGCTGCGGATGTTTCTTGTGATGATATTCCTGAGCCAGCTAACCCAACCGCTTCTGATAATTGTGATGCAGATCCAACAGTGACCTTAAGCGAGACGACAAGTCCAGGAGCTTGTGAACATTCATATAGCATTACCAGAACATGGTTTGCAACAGACCATTGCGGCAACACTTCAAGCGCTTCACAAATACTAAACGTATCAGATAGCACAGCGCCAATGCTTAATAATATCCCTGAAGATGTAACGACAAGTTGTAACAACATGCCATTACCTGGTAATATAACAGCGACCGATAATTGCGATCCAATCCCAGACATTTCCTTTGATGATAGTTTTTCAGGAGGTACTTGCTTAAGCGAATTTACGATTACGAGAACATGGACCGCAATAGATGATTGTGGCAACAGTTCTACCGCTTCTCAGCTAATTACAGTTGCGGATATGGAAGATCCTGTGATTCTTGATGTACCTACCGATATAAATGTGGACTGTGACAATATTCCACTTAGCCCTATCCTATCCGCAACAGATGATTGCACACCAAGTCCAACGGTCACTCTTGCTTCTGCAATAACAGCTGGCAGTTGTGATGACACTTACACTATTGTTAGGACATGGACGGCAACTGATCTTTGTGGCAACACTAGCACTGCCAGTCAAACAATCAATGTATCTGACAATACTCAACCTGTTTTGACCGGTATTCCTCCGAGTATCACAGTTGAGTGCAACAATATTCCGGCACCAGCCAATCCTATCGCCACTGACAATTGTGATTCTAGTCCGCTTGTTCTTTTTTCACAAACTGGCGATCCTAATGGAGGTTGTTCTGGTAACTTTGGGCTAGTTCGTATCTGGACCGCAACTGATCGATGCGGTAATCAAACTAGTCAATCGCAAACAATAACTTTAATGGATACTACTGCACCAATGATTGAAGGTGTACCCAATAATCTTACATTAGAATGTGATGAGGTCATCCCAAACCCGGCAAGCCCCGTAGCTACAGATGAATGTGACAATGATGTTAACTTGGACTTTGAGGAAATTTTTACTTCTGGCGAATGTTCAAACAGCAGCAGCATTACACGTATCTGGACTGCTACCGATTTTTGCAACAATCAAACGACCGAAATTCAAATCATTACAATAAGTGATACAACAGAGCCGGTACTCATGGGTATTCCGATGAGTGTAACCGTACCTTGTGATGAGATTCCAAATATAGCAATACCAACTGCAATAGACAATTGTGATGCTGATGTCACGATTACTTTTGAAGAATTCAATACCCCTGGAGGATGCGCTGCCGAATTCGGTATAATGCGCGTGTGGACGGCTACTGACAATTGTGGCAACACTACATCTGCCTCACAAACCATTACAACAGTAGATGAAGAAGCACCAGAATTTTCTGAATTACCGATGAGTATGGAAGTAGAATGCGACATGGTTCCTCCTCCTGCCGATATTACAGTAAGTGATAATTGTGATGTTAGTGTTGATTTTACTTTCATAGAAACCATGAGTCCAGGAATGTGTGAAAATAATTTTACTTTGACTCGAACTTGGACAGCAACTGACGATTGTGGCAACAGTGCCATTCACACTCAAATCTTGACTGTTGAAGATATGACAACACCATTTATCGAACCAATCATTCCGGTTTTAAATGTAGATTGCGAAAATATCCCAGCACCGATAACACCAAGTCCAGTTGACAATTGTGACAATGATGTTGAACTTGTTTTTGACGAAGTAAATAATTCAGGGACTTGTACGAATGGTATCTATACGATCGTGCGAACATGGACTGCGACTGACAACTGTGGCAATAATATCGTTCAAGTACAAACCATAAACGTAACAGATAACGGCGCTCCAACCTTAGTCAATATACCTCCTGACATTACGGTAGAGTGTGATGAAATTCCTACACCCACAGTTACTGCCACAGACGCTTGCGATCCAGATGTAGAAGTTGTATTGTCTCAAATTAACATGTTTGGGCTTTGTCCAAATAGCTATACCATTACCAGAACATGGACAGCTACGGACGATTGTGGCAACACCGATATTGGTACTCAAGTCATCACAGTAACGGATAATACGGAACCTATTTTGACTGGCGTCCCTGCTGATATGACGGTAGCCTGTGATGCTGTCCCAGATCCTCCTACCGTAATTGTAACAGATAATTGTGACCCTCAACCATCGATGACCTTTAGTGAAATCACTAACCCAGGTGATTGTCCAAATTCGTTTACGATTGTTCGTACTTGGTCCGCTTTAGATGCTTGTGATAATTTTGTATCTGCCACACAAACGATTATTGTTAATGATACTGAAGGTCCAACTTTTGTTGGCGTACCCAATGATATAACTGTTAATTGTGATGCCGTGCCTAGTCCAGCGGTGGTGACCGCGATAGACAATTGCGATGCGAATGTGTTGGCTACTTTTATAGAAACGTCTGAGACTACTTGTGCTAATAGTTTTGAAATAACCAGAACCTGGGAATCAGTAGACGATTGTGGCAATACCAGTGCTGCTAGTCAAGTCATTACTGTAGTAGATGATGAAGCACCGCTTGTAACTTGCACACCTTCATCAACTCGATTTTTGAGTAGTCAACTTCCCAATTTTGTTTGCGAATTACTAGACTTCGTACAAGTGAGTGCTGTAGATAATTGCACTGCTCCTTTTGATCTTTCAATTGATTGGACAATGGACTTCGGGGACGATGGGACGATAGATACGATGGGTGTTAAATCAAATAATTCAACAGTAGGATTACTATTTCCAATTGGCGTAAATGTATTGACCTTCACCACTACGGATGAATGTGGCAATACTGGAATTTGTGTCAACACGATAACAATTATAGATAATGTAGCGCCATCCTTCACTTGTTTCCCAACAGGAGTTGTGATTAACTCAGGTACACTAACTACTTTCTCAACTGCAAGTATGCATTTATTTCCACCGTTTACGGAATGTTGTATAGATACCTTCCATTATCAACTTGCTGATAATTCATTGGTAGATACTTTATTCTGGGATTGCGATGATGTGGGTACACAAGAAGTAAAGATCAGAGTATTTGATAAGTTTGGTAATTCAGCAGCCTGCTTGACGGACCTCACCATCAATGCTCCGAATGAAAATCCAAATCCCTGTGGTACGCCTCCTGGTTTATCATTTATTGCGGGGCAGGTTTACACCGAAAATAGTTCCTACGTGGAAGACGTGACGATTGATTTGACCGGAGGACTTTCGACTAGTAGCAATACAAATGAGTCAGGATATTATGAATTCATGGGGATACCAACTAACAGTAATTATTTAGTAAGTCCAGCGATGAGTATGTTTCCATTGAATGGGGTAAGTACTTATGATTTGGTTTTGATTAGTAAGCATATTTTAGAATTACAATTATTGGATTCACCTTACAAAATGATAGCTGCAGATATAGACAGAAGTGGCTTGATTACGACCTTTGATGTGGTACAATTAAAGAAATTGATCTTGGGAATTGATACTGTCTTTTTGAATAACACCTCTTGGCGATTTGTGGATGCAAATTTTGTTTTTCCTGAACCACAAGATCCGTTCTACTCTGTATTTCCGGAACATTGTGCGATCAACGATTTGTATAGCGGCGAGAATCAAGTCAACTTCATCGGTGTAAAAATTGGTGATGTAAACAACACCGTACTAAGCAACCTAAATAGCTTGGCGGACACGCGAACTACTGCCTTACATTTTGAAACAATAGATCAGCTTACGCAAAAAGGTGAGTTGGTAGAAATGGATTTTACTGCCAAAGATTTCCAACAAATTAATGGTTTCCAGTTTACACTCAATTTTGATACAAAGGCTTTGGATTATCGTGGATTTAAAGCTGCTGCCCTATCGGGTATATCCGAAAATGATTTTGGGCAAGCTCTACTTAATCAAGGCATGTTGACCAGCAGTTGGTTTGACCTTGCAGCTCAGAGTTTTGGTGATGGTGAAATTTTATTTACGCTATTATTTGAAGCTAAGACTAGTGCCCCTTTGAGTCAATTAATCCGTCTTAGTTCTGGCTATACCAAGGCAGAAGCGTATAGTGGTTCATCCCGCAAATCAGTTGAACTAGGATTTGAAGAAATGGTTTTTGCGGAAGCGGAACTTGCAGCAACTGAGATTGAGCTCTACCAAAATCGTCCCAACCCCTTTAAGGATCAAACCATCCTTTCATTTAAAATGCCAAAAACTGATTTGGTTGCGATACAAATATTTGATGCTTCAGGTAAGTCTTGTTTCAGACAACGACAAATCTTTGAATCAGGATATCAAGAGCTTACAATAGAGGCTGCGGATTTACCAGCGGCGGGTATTTACTATTACGAATTGAGTACTTCTACAGAAATGGCTAGAGGTAAGATGATTGTGCTTAAGTAATGAAGTCGGGAGACAGGAGTTTCCCCCATTAAAACGTTTTGAATCTCTGAACATACGAGAATGTAAAAATTCTCACTACAACAAATTCCTCTCGTGGCTTGCTGCGAGAGGTCTTTTTTATTTAGACGGAAGTCCTAAAAGAGAAGTTTACTTCCAACATAAATTCACGATCGCGAAAAACTTCCGTTTTCCGTCTTCCGTCTTCATACTCCCCCCTGACACAAAAATGCCAATCTACTGTGATACTTCTGTTATACTCTGAGCTTATCTTTGTTGCAAAGGATTTAAGAAACTAAGCCTTACTCCATTTTTAACGCTCTAAATCTAAAGACCATGACAGCTGATTTAAATATGCACCTCAATAGCCCGATCAACTTTGCAAACATCATCAACAACAGCATGATGAACAAAGAGCTAACCGTATTGAAAACGAAATCATTTCAAAAAAATGAATCGATATATCTCCCGCTCAATCGAAGCAATCATATTTTTGTAGTCAAGGAAGGTCGGGTAAAGGTGGGATCTTCCAGTGGGGATGATCGCGAAGTTATTAAAAGAGTGGTCGCAAAAGGAGAATTTTTTGGTGCGCTTTCTTTTATTGGTCAAGATACTCCAAATGACTATGCAATTGCCATGGAGAAAACGGAAGTTTACCTTCTGACAAAGGAAGAAATGCTGGCCTTGATTCCAGACCAAAATATGCTGAGTCAATTGATGATCCAATTATTGGGTTCCCGATTGATTGATATGGAAGCGCGGGTGGAGTCGATGGTTTTTAGAAGTTCGCGAAGTCGAGTTATTGACTTTTTGGATAAGCTCGTGGAGCGTAGAGGTCAGCGTGTGGGATATGAGATGTTGGTTCGAAATTTTTTCACGCATCAGGAGATTGCGAATTTGACGGCTACTTCCCGCCAGACGGTGACTACTGTTTTGAATGAGTTGAAGACTAAGAATATTTTGGTTTTTAATCGTAGTCGATTGTTGATTCGGGATATGGATTTGTTGCGGGCGGAGATTGGCTAGTGGGATTGCTTTGGTGTCAGGTCCCTTTGGTGTCAGAGTGTAGTGGCATTGACACCACTGAGAGATTGCTTCGCCGAGAGACTTTACTCGACCGCGAAGTGATTTCATAAAGCAGTCTCTACACTTTTTCGTACATTTGCAATAAGCAAAATTACACGCACTCGTATGAAAAAATGTACCTCCTTTATTTTCCTATTGCTTTTTGTAGCAAACACAGTCAGTGCACAAAAAAAAGCACTGAATTATTTTTTGCCGGAAGGCAAGTATGACTCCTCTATTCCTACACCCGAAGAGTTCTTGGGATATCAAGTAGGTGAATGGCATGTGAGCCACGATCAGCTAAAATTCTATATGCGGGAATTGGCCGAAAAATCGGACCGGGTGCAGCTCAACGAATACGCTCGCACTTATGAGGGTAGACATCTCCAATGCCTCACCATCACTTCAAAAGGTAATTTTAAAAATTTAGATAAAATCAAAAAACAGCATCAAGACTTGGCTGATCCGGATAAATCTGGCAAGGTGAATATTGATAAGTTACCGTCAGTTATTTATCAGGGCTATAGTGTGCATGGCAATGAATCGAGTGGAGGGAATGCGGCTTTGTTGGTTGCTTATTATTTGGCAGCCTCAGAAAGTTCGGAAGTTAAAGAGCTTTTGGAAAATGTAGTTATCCTACTCGACCCTTGTATGAATCCAGATGGCTTTCATCGCTTTTCTACCTGGGCCAATTCGCACAAAAGTTTCAACTTAAACCCTGATCCAAACGGACGTGAATTTAGTGAAGTGTGGCCGGGTGGTCGTACCAATCATTATTGGTTTGACCTCAACAGAGACTGGCTTTTGGTGCAGCATCCTGAAAGTCGTGGACGGATCAACATTTACCATGAGTGGAAACCAAATATCCTCACGGACCATCACGAGATGGGTTCTAACTCTACTTATTTTTTCCAACCCGGTGTACCAGCTCGAACCAATCCAATCACACCTCAGAAGAATCAGGATTTGACTAAAAAGATTGGAATCTTTCACGCAGCTGAGTTAAACAAAGTTGGATCGTTCTACTACTCAGAAGAATCCTTTGATGATTTTTATTATGGCAAAGGATCCACCTATCCAGATGTAAATGGTGGTATTGGTATTTTGTTTGAGCAAGCTAGTTCGCGAGGTCATTTGCGACAAACTAGTAATGGTTTACTTAGTTTTGCATTTACCATTCGCAATCAGGTGTTGACTTCTTTGTCAACACAAAAAGCAGCCCTTTCACTTCGCAAAGAATTGTTGGAATACAAAAAAGAGTTTTACAATACAGCTCGCGACCAAGCTAAATCAAACAATGTAAAAGCTTATGTTTTTGGTGATGCGCACGACAACAGCCGCGCTGCTAGTTTTATTGATATGCTCAATCGTCATAAAATCACGGTACACCAAATCGGGAAAGATTTAACAATAAAAGGGCAAAAATTTTCGAAAGAACATGCTTACGTAGTGCCCGTCAATCAAGCACAATCTCGATTGATCATGGCTATGTTTGAAACACGAACAGAATTCAAGGACAGCATTTTTTATGATGTATCTACTTGGACCATGCCCCTAGCTTTTAATCTTGATTATGCAGCCTTAGACAATGGCTCATTTAAAGGAAACTTATTGGGTAACAAGATTACCGCTGTAGATAAAAAGCTTGTTCCTGTTGGTAAAAGTAATTATGCTTACTTATTTAGATGGGACGATTATTACGCACCTAAGGCTATGAATTTGTTACTCAAAAAAGGTTTGATTGCTAAGGTTGCCCAAAAAGAGTTTAGCATTCCTTTAAAAAACGGAGTCGCGAATTTTCCGCAAGGAACGATTATGATTCCCGTTCAAAACCAGCCGATGAGTTCTGACCTTTTACATCAGACGGTCAAGTCTATCAGTGAGCAAACCAGCATTGATTTTCATGATGTGAATACTGGACTTACACCAACAGGTATTGATCTGGGTAGTCCTAATTTTGCTTTAGTCAAGAAACCTAAGACAATGGTAGTTGGCGGCGATGGTGCTTCTAGTTATGAAGTTGGAGAAGTTTGGCATTTGTTGGATCAGCGCTATGAGATGCCACCAACGGTTGTGGAAGGAAAAGCGATTGCTCGACTAAATTTAAACTCGTACACTTCAATTATCATGACGGATGGTTCCCATGGTAGCATCTCTGAAGCTGGTGTTAAAAAAATAAAAAGCTGGTTGAGTGATGGTGGTACCTTGATCTGTACCCGTGGTGCTGTTCGTTGGGCGAAGTCAAAAAAATTGGCCAATATAAATTATAAAACCGCAAGTCCTTCGAAGCAAAAGGCAAAGGATGAAAACAATAAACGTCGACCTTACGAAAAAGCATCTCGAGATCGTGGTGCAAATGTTATTGGCGGTGCCATCTTTGAAGTTGAAATGGATTTGACACATCCTTTAGCTTATGGTTATCATGATGAAAAGCTGGCGAGTTTCCATAAAGGAACTACTTTTATGAAACCTGGAAAAAATGCTTATTCTACTCCCTTGGTGTTTTCTAATAATGCTTTACTCAGTGGTTATATTTCTAAAAAGAATGAGCAACTGATCAACAATTCGGCTGCGGCTATCGTGACGGGTATTGGGCGTGGGCGCGTGATTTGTTTTGCAGATAATCCAAATTTCCGTGCCTTTTGGTATGGGACAAATAAGTTGATGGCGAACGCGATTTTCTTTGGAAATCTGATAAGTGGCGCTACAGTCGAATCTGCTCCAGGTGCTCCTAAAAAGGAGGAGAAAAAAGCGGATGATGGACATGGACACGGACATCAACATTAGGAACTTTTGGTGTTTTTTTTTGTCGTATTATTTGATAGGATTTACAGGATTGCTATTCTTTCGGATTACTTTAGTAAAAAAACTAATTATATCTCGTGAACTATTTAGTCCAACTTTTATTTCTCCTGAGTATACTTAGCAGTTTTGGCACTGAGCCGGAACTACCCTATCCTTGTTTCTTCAACGAGCATGATCGCTGGTTGCTGCACAGTTATCGCGACAATAATAAAGGTGAGGCTAATACCAAACCAGCGGCTTATCAAAAGTTCTTTGAAGTCATTATTCAGTTTGACTATGATGAGCATATTCAGTCGGGGACTTTTGAGGGGCAATCTTTGTCAAACCTTATTTACGGGAAGTATGATTTGTTGGAAAACGATGGCATCAAAGTTACACACTTTAATCATTCTGAAATGCTAGAGCCTGCTTGGGGTGTTGATAACTTGGAAGTGGCTATGCTGAGTTTAAATAGTTTTTCCTGTGCTGAAGACACTTTAGTTTTGAATTATAATGACAATGCACATTCTCTTGTTTTCATAAAAACGGAAGTTGAGTTTTATGATTGGGACAAATACTTTTCGGGCAACAAGGATATGAAGGGCTTGATAAAAAATTAAACTTTCATAGTAAAAGGTAATTTAGATCACTCACATTCAATTAAAAAAATTACCCACTTCTATTATAGTCATTTAGATTTGATTTTCTAATTACAGTCGCCTAAGTTATTTTTTTGACTTACCTTCAAGTCGAAATAAAAAACGCCTAACAGAAAACTAAAATGATCTTTCTCCAATTTCCAAATTTCAATATCTACAGCACACCACTTTTGGTTTTGGCTATACAAGGTTTGGTCTTTGCCATTTTGTTGTTTATGCGCTTTAGTAAGAAGCGTAATCTTTCGGATTTTTTTCTTGGTCTTATTCTCCTAATCACTTGTTGGCATCAAACGACTTATACCATTGGTTTTATGGGTTGGTATGATTCAAATCCGAATACTAAGATTAATTATTTTTTGATTAATCAATCGATGGCCTTGGCACCTCTTCTGTATTTTTATGTCAAGTCTATTACGGTGCCTCATTTTCGTTTTCGAATGAAGGACTATCTTCATTTTATTCCAGCCTTGCTTTTTGTCTTATACAAGATTGGGATTTATCTTTATGATGCTTCGCTACCGGACTTTGCGGAAACGCAGAATGGCTATATGCTAGTTAATTTTGACTGGAAATATATGGTGCCATTTATTACAATTTTTCGTAATTGTCAGATGTTACTCTACATTGCATTTACCTTGCAGATGTATTTCATTTATCGAAATAAAATTCGTCACGTTTTTAGCAATACCTTTTTGTTTGAGCTCAATTGGATGCGCAATTTTTTATTGATCTATGCTTTACTTTTTGCTTATAGTATGATCGAACTGATCATTGAAGTTTCGATTGTTGATTTGAGTTGGACGCAAGAATGGTGGTATTTCTTCTTCTCCTCTTTAGCTATTATCTATATTGGAACCAAAGGATATTTTACCAACACCAACAAACTCAACGATCTTGATTTGGGTCAGAGCAATGTCTTGCAAACAGCGACCTATATCGATCAAAACATCACAATTGACAATTCAGAATCTACCTCAATCAATGAACTTCCTCCTGCACTAATTCCTTTAAGGCTGCAATTAGAATCCTACATGTCTGCCGAAAGGCCTTACCTAAATCCTGATCTTAACCTTATCCAACTGGCCAAATCACTCGACATAAATCGAGGCCAACTTTCCGAAGTTATCAACCTCGGCTTTCACCAAAATTTCAATGACTTCATCAACCAGTATCGTGTCAATGCTGTCAAGGAAATGTTGAAGGAAGGTAAGCAGGAGCGACTTTCGTTACTGGGGATCGCTTATGATTGTGGGTTTAATAGTAAGGCTACTTTTAATCGGGTGTTTAAGAAATTGGTGGGGTCTTCTCCTTCTGATTATTTGAAAGGGATTTAATGATTTTGAAAATAAAACTCATCTCTAACTAAAACAATCTAATCACATTTTCGATAAAACTAAATTCATGCTAACTCAAAAACGTGTTAACAGCCTAGCTTATGGAATCGTTGGATCTATTATTTCAATCCATAAGAATTGGGACCTGGACTTCTTGAGTCAATTTACGAAGACGCTTTAGCCTATGAGCTAAAAAATGAAGGATTTAGGGATGCGGCCTAAATAACTGTCCGATTTGAGACGACTCAAATCGTATCTGATACGCCTAAAAAACCATATGAGGCGCCAAATCCACCTCGTTTCCTGACATTTGATTATTCAAGCCATTAGGACAAATACCAATGGAATTTTCTAATCAATTAAAAATACAACGAATGAAAAAGATCACAATCCTACTCTCAATACTCCTCATTAGCATGGGTAGCAACGCACAAATTTATGGCAACAAAAACATCGTCACAGAAACATTCCCTTTAGACAAAATACAAACATTAGAAATCAACCTTTCTGCAAAAGTAATTATTGACATGAAAGGTAAATCCGAAATTACAATCACAACAGACAGCAACCTCATCCCTCACATCAATCGGGATGCTCAAAACGGCCGTCTAGACCTTACCCAACTAAAGTGGATCGAACCTTCTCAGGAAACTACAGTGACCATTGGAGCACCCGCACTCCGCAAACTCATTACCGATGCACATGGGGACTATTTTGTGCAAAACATCAACTCCAAAGAATTTACTGCGACTTCCAATATCGGCAAACTCACTCTCGAAGGAAAAGTCGAAAAACTAAACCTCACTGCCAAATCTGCAAAGGTAGACGCAAGTAAACTCATCGCTCAAAATGCAGATATCACTATAACCAGCTGGGGAAAGGTAACGGCATATGTTGAAAACAGACTCAACTCTTCTCTCAAAGAAAAAAATGCTTTGAAATTGGTCAACGAACCCAAACAGCTCACTGGCGATGCTAGCGAAAAAATAAACAAAGAAACGGATGAAAGCATTTTCGAGAATGCCAGATTCATTGACATTAAAATAAAAAATAATTCTCTTAGCAGAAAACAGTTTGTAGTGGTGGGACCAAAGAAGAGTGGCTCTTTTTTTAGCTATGGTTTTCCACTTTGGCCAGGACAAGCAAAAAAGGAACGATGGTCTGTCGGTTCTAAAATTTACAAAACAAATCGATGGGGAATTCGAAAGTTGTTGGTGACGATAACCGCAGAAGATGAAGGAAGTACAGTTGCTTTATTTCAACCTGAATAAGACAAGAGTGACAATCTCTAAATACAAAAAGCCGCAGCTCAATGAACTGCGGCTTTTTGAAATTAAATAGAATACATGTCAAGCTAAAGCCTATCCCAATACATCCTGCGCCTTCTCAATTGCCTTATCCAAACCTGACATATCTTTTCCACCAGCGGTAGCAAAAAATGCTTGTCCACCACCTCCTCCTTGGATTTCTTTTGCCAATTCTCGTACGATTTTCCCAGCATCCAAACCTTTTTCTTTTGTCAAGTTTTCGCTGATCGCAACAGTCAACTGTGGCTTCTCATTCACCTCAGCACCAAAGATAATTACAGCATTCGTCAATTCATCTTTCAATTGAAAAGCTAAAGTCTTAATCGCTTTTGAATCATTCAAACTGATACGACTTGCAATAAAGTTTACCCCATCAATCTGTTTTACTTTTGCTTTCAAATCATCCTTCAAATTACCTGCTTGAGCCGATTGCATCTTTTCAATTTCCTTTCGCAAACCTTTATTCTCCTCTTGTAAGGCAGCAACACTTTTCGAAACTGATTTTGGATTTTTGAACATCGTTCTAATTGCATTCAGTTCTTCTAGCTCTTTGTTGACGAAAGCTTCTGCCACAGCAGCAGTGATACCTTCGATACGACGTACACCAGATCCTACTGCACTTTCTGAAGTGATTTTAAACAAACCGATATCACCCGTTGCTGGCACATGTGTACCTCCACATAACTCGCTGGAAAATCCTTTTTCAAATGTAATGACACGAACGGTCTCTCCATATTTCTCACCAAACAACATTGTTGCTCCTGACGCTTTTGCTTCATCAATTGGCATGTTACGTACTTCATCCAAAGCGATATTGTCCCGAATCTTTTGGTTTACAATTTGTTCGATTTGAGCCAACTCTTCATCTGTTACTTTTTGGAAATGAGAGAAATCAAAACGCATTCGCTTTGGGTCAACTAGCTGACCTTTCTGCAAAGAATGATCACCCAAAACTTGATGCAAAGCCGCATGCATTAAATGCACCGCTGAGTGGTTTTGAGAAATTGCCTTTCGCTTTGACGCATTGACTTCTGCTTTTACATTAGCTTCAAATTGTTTTGGCAATGCCTTTACAATATGTACGATTAATTGATTTTCTTTTAAGGTATTGATCACTGGGACCTTTTCTTCACCAATCCATAACAAACCAGTGTCGCCAACCTGTCCACCAGACTCCGCATAAAAAGGTGTCTTATTTAAAACCAGCTGATATTGTTCCTTACCTTTTATAGTAACCGTTCTGTATTTAACGATCTTCGCATCTTCCACGACTAGATTATCATACCCCACAAATTCAACTCCTGCCTCACCACTTACCTCCATCCAGTCGCCTGTTTCTTTTTGTGCGTCTGCGCGCGAACGCGTTTTTTGCTCTAGCAAAGCTTTATCAAAACCGTCCTCATCAATCGTCCAGCCTTTTTCGGAAGCGATCAAACGCGTAAGGTCAATTGGGAAACCAAAGGTATCGTACAATTCAAAAACTGCCTGACCATCCAGTTGATTGTTTGTTGCTTCTAGATTATCAAAACGTCCCAAACCTGCCTCTAAAGTTCTCAGAAAAGATCTTTCCTCTTCCATGATTACTTTGGTGACAAACTCACGTTGCGCATCCAACTCCGGGAATACACCTTTGAAATCTTCTGCCAATATAGCTACCAACTTATGTAGAAACGGTTCTTTAATATTGAGAAACGAATAGTAATATCGAACTGCTCTACGCAAAATACGACGGATCACATAACCCGCTCCACCGCTAGAAGGCATCTCTCCATCTGCAATCGTAAAAGCCACTGCTCTTATATGGTCAGCAACCACACGCATCGCGATATCTGATTTTGCGCTAAGCTCATAATTATTCGTATACTTAATACCCGACTCTTTTTCAATAAAAGCAATAGTCGGGCGGAATATATCTGTATCATAATTAGAAAGCACACCTTGCATGGCCATGCATAATCGCTCGAATCCCATTCCTGTATCGATATGACTTGCAGGCAACTTTTCTAATCCTCCATCTGCTTTACGATTGAACTGAATGAAAACCAGATTCCAGATTTCCACCAACTGCGGATGATCCATATTCACCAATGTCTTACCGTCAACTTTTGCACGATCTTCATCGGAACGTAAATCAATGTGGATTTCAGAACAAGGTCCGCATGGTCCAGTGTCCCCCATTTCCCAAAAGTTGTCTTTGCGGTCAAAAGGAAGGATGCGATCTTCTGCAATCCATTTTTTCCAAAATTCAGTTGCCTCCGTATCTTTCTCAAGGCCATCTTTCTCATCTCCTTCAAAGATGGTGATATAGATACGGTCTGGGTCAAGCCCAAATACCTTAGTTAGCAGCTCCCAAGCCCATTCAATAGCCTCTTCTTTGAAATAATCTCCGAAAGACCAGTTACCAAGCATTTCGAACATCGTATGGTGATAACTATCAATTCCTACCTCTTCTAGGTCGTTTTGCTTACCAGAAACACGCAAACACTTCTGCGTATCTGATATTCTTGGATTATCAGGTGTGTCATTACCTAAAAAATAATCCTTAAACTGGTTCATACCAGCATTGATAAACATCAATGAAGGGTCACTTTTGTTCACAAGTGGAGCAGAGGCTACAATCTTATGCTGTTTACTTTCGAAGAATTCTAAAAACTTCTTACGGATTTCGCGAGATTTCATAATTGGACACAGTCTAAATGGTTAACTTATTAAGGCCTTATCAAGATGAAAAAAAATTCAAATATATGAATATTCATCAAAAATCACCTATTTGCTTATTTTGGCATTAAAAATAAAATTAATGTTGTAATTTATTTGGTTATAGTGTTGTAGAAAATGTTAATTCTTGAATATCAAGGCATTAAATACTTCGGCAAAATTTTTGAAATTCAAAAACTTGCTCTACATTTGACCTCACATACTATAGATTACTAACAATATTGAATGTTTTAGTGCCCCAAAAGTACTCTTTTTGAACAATCAATAAAAGTCTTCTTCGAGAATGATGAAAAGAGAAAAATTTGTTTACAATACTCAAAGCCTCCGCTATGAGAAAGTTGTCGAACCCTTACGAATAAGGTTACTCAAAATATTTGGGTTTGTTTCGGCAGTTGTAGTAGCGGCCTTTGTTTTATTATCTGTAGCATTTACGTTTTTCCCTTCACCAAAGGAAAAAGCGCTACTTCGAGAAATCGATCAGATGAAGCTACAATATATGGCGATCAACAGTGATTTTCAAAACATGTCAAAAGTGCTTGAAAACATTCAGGATCGCGATGCCAGCGTACACCGTATGATGTTTGGAATGGATCCTATTGATCAGGACATTTGGAATGGAGGTACAGGTGGATCTGACAAGTACAGCAATCTAACGAACTTTAAGAACTCTGGTGAGTTGTTGATCAGCACACAGGAGAAAGTTGATAGAATCAAGCGTCAGCTAACCATACAGTCTCAATCACTAGACAAAGTAGTTGACTTGGCAAAAGAAAAAGAAACGATGTTGGCTTCTGTTCCTGCAATCAAGCCAGTACGTTCTGACCGCTTAAAGCGAAACATTCGTTCGCTATCTGGATTTGGAATGCGCTTCCACCCAGTTTTCAAAAGAAGAAAAATGCATTATGGTATCGACTTTACCTGCCCTCAGGGTACAGCTATTCAGGCAACTGGAGATGGCAAGGTGGTAAAAGTGGAGCGCCGTAAGAGTGGCTATGGTAACAATATTACGATTGACCATGGCTTTGGATACAAAACGCTCTATGCTCACATGCACAAGATGGATGTAAAGTTAGGTGAGAAGGTGAAGCGGGGTCAGGTGATTGGCGAAGTGGGATCTACAGGTACCTCTACTGCTCCTCACTTACACTACGAAGTACACTTGAAAGGCAAAAAGGTGAACCCTATTCACTATTGCATGGATGGTCTTTCTGTTGAAGAGTATCAGGAACTGGCAAATATGGCTGGAATTACGAATCAATCTTTTGACTAGATAGCAAAGATTTATTCTTTGGGACTTGCTTTTCGATGCGTCGGGAAGCAAGTTTTTTTTGCCCTCTAACGGAGATGAGACACATTCCTCGACTCGCAAGCCTGTCCGGCTGACCAGACGTGTACTTCGCCTGAATCTGCCAGTGACTCTTGACCTGAGTCATTAAATAAACGTGAACACTTTACGTTAGAAGACATTCACGTTAAACGAAAAAAAATTCGTCCCTTATCCGTTTCATCCGTTCGATCCCTCTCCCATCCCCGATAAAGGGCATCAAGTACAAACAGAATTTAGTCGTTAATCCCCACTATTTCGAAGATGTTTCTTTACATTGTAAAAAAGAAAACAGAAATTAAACTTAATGGAAACCAACGAAGCCAATAACCCTTCAAAAACATGTAGAAACTGCCAGGCAGCCATGCCAGAGGCAGCCAAGTATTGTTCTGCCTGCAGTCAAAAATATACGACCGGTCGCATCTCCATTAAAGATTTCATTTCAGAATTTTTCGTTGACTACCTCAACATTGATGCTAAATTGCCTAAGACATTAATCGCGCTTTTCATTCCGGGCAAACTGACGGCAGAGTATTTCACTGGCAAACATAAATCGTTTGCAAGTCCTTTGCGGCTTTTCGTTTTTACAGGCATTCTATTATTTGCTTATTTAGGCATTCAGATGAAAGCAGTTGATATAGAAGACGATACAATTATCAAGCAACTGCATGAGCATGTAAACTGGTTAGACGTACAGGAACAACTGGAAATTGCAAAAATAAAAACTGATTCTATTTTTCCGGAAAGTGTAGCCGCAACGGATTCATTGATGGCTTTTGTAATTGATTCAGTCGGCATCATAAGTGACAGTATTGATCTCAATGATAATTTCGGTATTGAGAATTTCAAAGTACCTATACTTTCCAAAAGAGATTTGCTAAACGACAATCAGGATGAGTTGATTAAAAAATATGGTAAAAAATGGGGTTTCTTTGAAAAGATTGGATTTAAGCAAGCGCTCAAATTAAGTCAAGGCATCCACGATATCCTCGATTACTTTATTGGTAACTTAAGTCTCACCATCTTTTTCATGATGCCGTTTTTGGCGCTGTTGCTGAAACTGCTTTATATCCGTAGAGATTACTTTTACGTGGAGCATTTAACCTTTGCTTTTCACTATCACGCTTTTCTTTTTTTGATCATCTTCTTTCTAAGTCTGACTGGTGGATGGCTGCCTCCCCTGATCATGGGTTTATTGATTGTTGGCAATTTTCTTTACCTGTACTTTGCAATGCTAAGAGTTTACCAGCAAGGTTGGTTTAAAACGATGATCAAATTTTTCACAGTGTTATTTGGCTATCTGTTCATCATGGTACTGATTTCTGTCCTTTCATTTATGATTAGTTTTTTCATGTTTTAGTAGTTCTTCAAAATAATGAATTCCTAAAATGGAACAAAACACCTCAAAAAGAATATGCCGCAATTGCGAAACCGACATGGAGTCCACCCAGCTCTTTTGCAATCAATGTGGTCAAAAATATATTACTGGAAAAATAACATTGGCTTCTGTTCTCAGCACTTTCTTTTCTGAACTCTTTTCATTGGACTCGCGCATCTATCGTTCCTTTATCGCTTTAATGATTCCGGGAAAACTGAGCGTAGAATTTTTTAAAGGTCGCCACAAAAGTTTTGCGCCACCATTGCGAATATTCTTTGTAAGCTCAATTGTGCTCATCGCTGCACTATCTCATTTTTTTAATAAAGGAGGGCTTACCGACATCGATCACAAGGAACTTGCTTATTTAAACAGATCGGCAATTGTCAATGAAATCGACTCCCTTCAAAAAACCTTGCAAGCCCCCTTCAAGGAGGAAAGTACTACAAAGGCAATTGACTCGCTCCAAATAATATTATCGAAAGGAAAAAAAGAACGCTATTACCTTCCCTTAATGAAATTTGAATACCCGCTTCAAATTACATTTTCTTCAGAAAAACAAATAGAACGAATCGATGTTTTCAACATGAGTGAAGAAGGGCTCATCAAAAAACATAACATTGAAGGTACATTCAATCAATGGATGGCTCGTCAACAATTTAAAATAACAAAAGATCCAAAAGGCTTCCAATCCTTTATTCTTGGTAGAACTACTTTAGTTATGTTACTACTTATGCCTGCGGTAGCCTTGATGTTGAAATTACTTTATTGGAGAAGAAAACGCTATTATGTTGAGCATTTCATTTTCAGTATGCACTATCATAGTTTTGCATTTTTATTAGTCAGTTTGTTACTCTTAGTATGGACCTATACTATTCCCCATATTGCCTTTCTTAGCCCCTTTCTATTATCCGGATTGGCCTATCTGTTCTTTGCCATGAAAAAATTTTACCAACAAGGGAGCTTTAAAACATTTTTAAAATTCTCTCTTTTAAACTTCCTTTACTTAATCTTCATTTCAATTTTCATCTTCGGCGTATTTATGCTTAGTTTTTTATTTTACTAACGAAGATTTGTTTAATGATTTCGATGCTTTACATTTGTAACAGCTTCATTTATTAGACGTATGAAATAAATGATCTTTCATCTCAATCTTTTATAAGCTAACAAATGGCAGAAACATCCACTTACGAAACAGTCATAGGCCTAGAAGTCCACGTACAACTAGCCACACAAAGCAAAGCCTTTTGTGCAGATGACGCTGCCTTTGGTGCAGCACCTAATACACACATCAGCGCTATCTCTTTGGGACACCCTGGCACTTTGCCAAAGCTAAATGAAAAGCAAGTTGAGTTTGCCATAAGGTTGGGCCATGCTATTGGCTCTGAAATAAATGCCAACAATAGTTTTGATCGAAAGAATTATTTCTACGCAGATCTTCCAAAAGGCTATCAACTTACTCAAGATCGTGCACCGATTTGTATTGGTGGTAAGGTGGCTATCAAGGGAAGCAATTTCAATAAAGAGATTCGCATCCATCACGTGCACATGGAAGAAGATGCTGGTAAATCAATTCACGATCTCGATCCTAAGCATTCGCTCATCGATCTCAATCGGGCAGGTGTACCGCTACTCGAGATCGTTACGGAACCGGATTTTCGATCACCAGAAGAAGTGGATGTGTTCATGACGACGATGCGCCAGTTGGTTCGCTATCTCGAAATTTCTGATGGTAATATGGAAGAAGGCTCTTTGCGATGTGATGTCAATATTTCCTTACGAAAAAAAGGCGCTGCTGAATATGGTGAACGTTGCGAAGTGAAAAATGTCAACTCGATGCGCTTCGCCAGACAAGCTATTGAATTTGAAGTAAAACGACAAGCTAACATTTTGAACGCAGGTGGAATCATAAAACGCAATACCTTAAACTTCGACCCAGCTACTGGAGTTACTTCCCCTCTTCGTGAAAAAGAAGACGCTAATGATTATCGATATTTTCCAGCTCCAGATCTTACACCACTAGAGTTGAGTAGCGAATTTATCGAAAAGATAAAAACAAATCTCCCTCCTTTACCTGCTGTTTTATACCAGCAATTTACAAAGGATTTTGCGCTAAGCGAATACAACGCAAATTTATTAACGCAAGAAAAAGCAGTAGCGTTTTTCTTTTTAAGACTTAGCGAACAATCTAAAAATTATACAGGTATTGCAAATCTGCTCATCAATAAAGTCATCCCTTTTGCCAACGAGCAAAAAATCAACATTTCTGAATTTCCGCTTTCCGCAAAAGCACTTACTGATTTTGTGCAACTCATTGAAGATGGAAAAGTAAGCAGCTCTCTTGCTTATCAACGTCTGTTTCCTGCTTTGATTGAATCTCCTGATGCTAGTCCACTTGCACTTGCTGAAAAATTGAACATGATTCAAGATGGTGACGATGATTTTGTTAGCGACTTAGTAGATGCAGCTATTGCAAATAATCCAGATAAGGTAAAAGCATATCAGTCAGGTAAGAAAAATCTGATTGGCTTTTTTATGGGTGAGATTGTGCGGGCTTCAAAAGGTAAGGCTGATCCTAAGGCGGTGAATGCTTTGTTGCGGGATAAATTGAGCTAGAGGAATGGGGATTAGAATTAGAATATGCAGTGGTTTAGTATTTTCGAAATCTAAGGGCTTAGGTATTTTTGAACCATATACATTTAAAGAACATATAATTACAAACGTAGACTCTCTAAGCCAGCGAGATCACCTCCAAATATCTATTTTCAACTAAAGTCAAACTATAGCGCATTACCACTGCCACTACCATTGAAACTGCCACTGTCCTCCTCGATTTGCATATAAGCAAAGAATAAGCTAATTTTAGCCTACACTTTAAATCCCTACTTATGTCAATGCGTACAGACGAAATCACGAAACTCTATTACTCTATCGGCGAAATTGCTACTATGTTTAGCGTTTCCAAATCCCTCATCCGCTTTTGGGAAACGGAATTCGATTTGCTCAAACCTCATAAAAATAGCAAGGGAGATCGTCGTTTCACCCAACAAAACATTGACCAGTTCCGTACGATCTATCATCTCGTAAAAGAAAGAGGCTTCACCCTTGATGGCGCCAAGCGAGAAATCAAAACCAAT
Organism: uncultured Saprospiraceae bacterium; assembly: GCA_937921775.1. Classification (GTDB taxonomy): domain Bacteria; phylum Bacteroidota; class Bacteroidia; order Chitinophagales; family Saprospiraceae; genus CALGLS01. Next base: position 6,606 of record CAKZUK010000145.1, on the reverse strand, counting down.
AAAGATTACCTAACAAAGAAATTGACTACGATCAACACATTGACTAAAGTCCGTGCTGCTTTAGCTAAGATGATTCAGGAAGAAGAATAGTGGAATGGAAATTTCCGTTGCAGTGGCATTTTCAATTGCCATGCTCGTCTGGCATAAACTTGTATCGGGTCTAAATGTGCTTTTTACAATTAGCAATTCAAGAGTCATCTTTCAATAATTTTCACCTTAGCTTTTTTGTGCAAAAAAATCACTTCAACGCCTCTCTTGTCCCCTAGTACTATAGCGGGGCTAGTCAATTTCAAAAAAAATTACGGCCTCTTTTTAAAATCCAAAATACTAAGTCGCTCATCACAAAAGCGATAATCCAACTCCACATTAGAAGCCACAATGATCAAGCGATCACCAGCATAACGTTCAATCAAATCAAGATACCAATCCATTCCCTGCTGATCCAGATTAGTCGTTGGTTCATCCAATAAAATAATTGAAGATTCTGAGCAAATCGCCAAAACCAACTTAAGGCGCTGTTTCATTCCCGATGAAAAATTACGAATTTGCTTCTCTTCTGCATTTTTAAAACCTAGCAGATCAAAAATATCTTTATCAGAAACACCAGCAATGAAAGGCTTGAAACGGCGATGGAAAGTAATAGACTCTTTTAATGTCAGCTCTTCTATCAACTCAATATAAGGTGCGGCATAACTGATGCTTTTGTAAACCACCTCTTTTGCAACAACAACATTATTTTTTTTGAATTCGATTTCACCCTTACTTGGACTAAGATGCCCAGAGAGGATGCGCATCAAGGTAGATTTCCCAGAACCATTGGGTCCAAGAATGGCGTAGCGCTTGCCGGGTTTAAAATGACAATTTATGGCACGAAAAACCCAATCGTACTGATAACGCTTACCTATATTATTTAGAACTACTTCCATTGGGACGATTACCGTAAAGGTGACGAAGGCCTCGAATGATGCCACGATCTGCAGAACGAACAAAAGACAGAATATTATCTCTTTCTGCTGTGGCAGCAAAGGTTGATTCTATTTGTTCAACCGCCTGACTTGTATTAAAACCGCTAACATAAAGCAAGCGGTAGATATCTTGGATGTTGTGAATTTGATCTTCCGAAAAACCGCGTCGGCGCAAACCGATGGAGTTGACTCCGGTATAAGATAGCGGCTCACGAGCTGCTTTTATATAGGGTGGTACATCTTTTCGAACGAGCGATCCACCACTGATCATAGAATGCGCACCGATGCGTACAAACTGGTGCACTGCTGTCATTCCACCAAGGATAGATTTCTCACCGATTTCGATATGACCAGCTAGGTTGACACAGTTGGCTAAAATAGAGTTGGCACCTACGATACAATCATGGGCCACGTGTACGTAAGCCATGATGAGGCAGTTATCTCCTATCACAGTTTTACCACTAGCATTGGTTCCAATGTTAATGGTGCAATATTCGCGAATAATGACGTTGTTACCAATCTCAAGGATGGTATCTTCCCCCTTATATTTTAGATCTTGTGGAATAGAACCGACAATAGCGCCAGGGAAAATTTTGCAGCCCTCTCCCATTCTTGTTCCGTTTTGGATACAAGCGCTTGCTTTAATTTCAGAATTATCACCAATGACCACATCCTCTTCGATCGTTACGAAAGGTGCGATGGTTACATTTTTTCCGATTTTAGCATTAGGGTGAATATTTCTTAAATCTCTATTCATCTTCTATTTTTCTCCTTACAATTTGTGCGGTTAATTCTCCTTCTGAAACGATTTTATTGCCAACGTATGCCGTTCCTTGCATATGTACTATTCCCCGACGGATCGGCGAGAGTAATTCCATTTTCAAAATCAATGTATCACCTGGAACCACTTTTGATTTGAACTTTGCATTATCAATTTTCAAAAAATAAGTATCCCAATTTTCAGGATCTGGAACAGTTGACAAGGCTAAGATTCCACCTGTTTGTGCCAAAGCTTCCATTTGCAATACGCCAGGGAAAATTGGGTTATTTGGAAAGTGTCCTTGAAAAAAGTATTCGTTGAACGAAATATTTTTCACTCCTACTACATGCTTATCCGACAACTCAATAATCTTATCTACTAATACAAAAGGAAACCGATGTGGAATCATTTTTTGTATGGCAACGATATCGTATAATGGTTCTATCTTCGGATCATACTTTGGCATTCCTTTCAATTTACGTTGTTCCTGATACGCTTTCTTTAGCAACTTAGCAAATTCAATGTTAGCAGTATGTCCTGGTTTGGTGGCAACGATTCTTCCTTTTATTGGTTTTCCAACCAAAGCGATATCTCCGATTACGTCAAGTAATTTATGACGAGCAGGTTCATTTTCAAAATGCAACTTGGTCGTATTTAAAACACCTTCTTTATCGATCTTCATGCTTGGCTTGTTGAGTCGTTTTGCCAAAGCATCCAATTCTTTCTGGTTCATTTTTCGATCTGCAATTACGATTGCATTATCAAGATCACCACCTTTTATCAAATCCTGATCGAGCAATTGTTCTAACTCATGTAAAAATACAAAAGTACGACTCGCTGCAATTTCCTTTTTGAAATCATCCATGCTATCAAGAGAAGCATATTGATGTCCCAAAAAATCAGAATTGAAGTCAATCATCGTTGTAATCTCAAAGCTATTAGATGGAAGCGCGAGTAACTCTGTCCCCGTTTCTTCATCTTTATAAGAGATCGGATCAGTAATTTCAAAATACTGTCGATCAGCTTCTAATTCTTGTAATCCAGCCTTTTCTAGTTTCTTTACAAAATCGATAGCGCTACCGTCCATGATTGGTGCTTCAGGGCCATCAATCTCAATCAACACATTATCGATAGCCAAACCAACTAAAGCAGATAAGGTATGCTCCACAGTACTAACTATAGCATCACCACTTTTAATCGTAGTTCCTCTATTCGTGGAAACGACTTTATTTACATCTGCACTGACCACTGGTTTATCCTCTAGATCTATTCGCTGAAATTTAAACCCATGATTTGCAGGAGCTGGCTTGAAGGTCATTTTTACTGACTTTCCAGTGTGTAAGCCTACACCTTTAACCGTAACTGACTTTTTTATAGTATGCTGCTTCATATTGAGACTTATTGAGGAATCGAGAGACCATTAAGTTAACGAATCTCTTATTTTAAATTTGCGCAAAGGTAGTTATTTTAAGGGGAATCGGATTGTTTTGATCTTATAAATAGACCGCTTTGCTATCAGATCGCTTCGCTATTGATCGTAGCACCTCTAGTGTCACTGAGAGAGGCTACTTCGCGGATAGACTCTCCTTAAGCCAGTTTCGAGACTTTGTGCCTACACCTCAGAGGGACGAATCTCACAGAGAAGTGGTCTGACAGTACAAGGGCCTCAATCCCGCTTCTCTAAGTCAGCGATTTTTCGCTCTAATGTTGCTAGTTTTTTCATTAACTGGGGTAAATTTTTAAACCCAGCATAGGAGCGCAAATAGTTACGATACGACAAGGCTGGAGAACCATATATTGCTGTGCCTTCTTCCTTAATAGGAGCTGCCACACCGCTTTGTGCTTGTACCTTCGTTCCATCCGCTACTTTTATATGGCCTACAAAGCCTGCCTGGCCACCGATTTGGCAATTTTTACCTATTTGAGTACTACCCGCCACACCTGCCTGTGCGGCGATCACGGTATTCTCTCCGATCTCTACATTGTGAGCTATTTGGATTAGGTTATCCAATTTGACACCTTTGCGAATGACAGTGGAGCCCATCGTTGCTCTATCAATTACTGTATTAGAACCAATTTCCACATCATCTTCTAGTACGACATTACCTATTTGAGGAATTTTCTTAAACGTACCATCTGACTGTGGAGCAAAACCAAATCCATCGCTACCGATGATTACATTGGCATGTAAAACGTTGCGATTACCAACGACGCAACCATGGTAAATCTTAACCCCAGGATAGAGGATTACGTTATCACCAATTGTAACTCCCTTTCCTATATAGACTTGTGGATAAATTAAACAGTTATCACCAATCTCTACACCTTCTTCAATAATGGAAAACATACCTACAGAAACAGCCTCTCCAAGGCGTGCTGAAGCATGTACAGCAGCTTGATGTGCCACGCCGGGAGCAGGTTTATTCATTCCATTATAATGATCTAGTAAGATGGCGAGACTTGCGTAAACATCGTCTACCTTGATGAGCGTAGTGTAAACCGTTTGTGTAGGTTGGAAATTTCTGCTAACCAACAAAACAGAAGCTTTAGTGGTATAAGCGAATGACTCATATTTAGCACTAGCGATAAAGCTAATCGTGCCCGTTACGGCTTCTTCAATTTTGCTGGGTCCTTTCACGACAACATCAGCCTGCCCTTCTAACGTGCCGTTTAAAAGCAAGCTGATTTCTTTTGCTGTTATTTCCATAGTTCAAAGGTAATGATTAAATAATTTTTATTCTATTAAATTTGCATTGCAAAGCTTGGAAGTGGGAGCTAGGAAGTGGGAAGTTCACTCGAATGCGGAGCTCCGCCTTTTAAGCTCTTACCAGCTCCCACTTCCAAGCTCCCATCTTATACAACTAAGACGATCAGAAAAGCTCCTTCCCCTATTCAAAAACATACAGACTCAAATTATTACACAGATTTTACATCAAGCTGACTATCTTTGCGCAAATCATAAAACAGTACAACTTGGAAAACGAGACAAAATCTTTAATAATTGGAACGCGTGGTAGTAGACTAGCGCTGTGGCAAGCTCATTTTTTACAGAGCCAGCTAAAAGAAATTGGAGTAGATTCTGAACTTAAAATAATCAAAACAAAAGGCGACAAAATTCAGCACCTTGGTTTTGATAAAATTGAGGGAAAGGGCTTCTTCACCAAAGAACTCGAAGAGGAATTACTTAATGGTAGTATTGATATGGCAGTTCACTCTATGAAAGACTTGCCTACTACTCCTCCGGACGGTTTGGTGACTACAGCCGTTTCATATCGTGAAAATCCAGCAGATTGGATGCTTATGCGTAAGGAAGATGCGCTACAAGGGAAGCTGTTGCAACTAAAAGAAAACGCGATTGTAGGTACTTCTTCTGCTCGTCGTAAATCACAAATTCGCGACTTCCGACCGGATGTAGTTTTAAAAGATATCCGCGGTAATGTCCCTACCCGAATTGAAAAATTATTACATGAAGATTTTGATGCCATTATTTTAGCGGCAGCTGGTATTACTCGACTTGAAATTGATATGAGTGAGTTGCATTTGGTCAAGTTTAATCCAAAAGAATTTGTACCATCCCCAGCTCAAGGCGTTCTTGCTTTTCAGACCAAAAAGGATGATTTACCAACTCGCAGAATTTTAAAGAAATTACATCACCCTAATGTTTCCGAATTGACTAATGTAGAACGCTCAGTATTGAAATTATTTGGCGGTGGTTGTCATATGCCACTTGGCGTTTATTGCGAAAAAGATGCGATGAGCAATTACCATGTTTGGGCAGCGATGGCTGAACAATGGGATGGGCCCTTACGTCGAATTCAGATGTCTTCTAGTACAACGCATAGCCTAGCGGAACGTGTGGTGGAGAAATTGAAGGAACTTGAAGCTTAGGGATGCGGCCTAAATAAAAAATGAAAAGGCTTTCGAAAGCCTTTTCATTTTAATTAAAAACAACTTTAATGCCTTTGCATTGTCCCTTAAAAAACAAAAACCTTACATGCCATGGAATTAACATTGGAAGAACTAAAATTCCCTACCGGCCGTTTCACTCCACCAGAAAACTATGACGAGGCGACCATGCTAAACCTTATTGACGAAATCGCAGCACTACCCAAAAATCTGCGCGACGCCACAGAAGAACTTAGTGAGCAACAACTCGAAACACCTTACCGCCCTGAAGGTTGGACCATTCGTCAAGTCGTTCATCATTTGGCAGATAGCCATATGAATGCATACATCCGCACCAAACTTGCCTTGACTGAGGATGAGCCAAATATTAAACCATATGATGAAGCTACTTGGGCTGAACTACCTGACGGCAAAATAGATCCGATTGATTTGTCTCTTGATATTTTAGAGGCTGTGCATCGTCGTTGGGTGATTGTGTTGCACAATATGGAACCGACTGATTTGGATCGAGTTTATGTGCATCCGGAGTATGGAACGCGAGTTTCTTTGAAAGAAGTGATTGCTACTTATGCTTGGCATGGGCGTCATCATTTGGGGCATGTTTTGTTGGTTGCTCTTTAATGTGATGGGACACGGATTGAACCCCTTCCGGTCTTACGACAGATCAGACAGGGATAAGAACGGATTTTTTTTCGTAGGGCGGTGAGCCTTCTGATGCGGATCGCAGAACGATCTTTTTTTTTGATAGGACTATTTTTTATCGGCAATAGGTGGTTGGTAATCGACGACTACAGGGCTGCGGTCGCCGATTACCTTCAAAAAAAATCCGTCTAACCCGTACAAATCTATACCAACGGGGGTTATTAAATAACTATAGTTGTTTTAGGATTTTCAAAAATCTAACTTTATTATCTGTTGTTTCCAACTCTAGAAAGTACATTCCTTCGGAGCCATCAATTTGCAATGTCGCAGTAA
>CAKZUK010000144.1 GCA_937921775.1 uncultured Saprospiraceae bacterium | reverse complement strand
ATTAAAGATTAAATACAACATGACTGAGCAAAAGGGATTTTTTCAAAAATTACAAGACAAGTGGGGTGTATCGGCGAAGCGAGTTGTTTTGATTCTGATTGTTTTTGCATTGACGGGAACGACCATTCTTTTTATAAAAACGCCTATTTTGAATTTCATATTAGGGGAAAGTGAAAAAACTTGGGTGCATACCATTATTTATCTTATTTTAATTTTACCCCTTTATAATTTGTTTCTTTTGCTCTACGGGTCTGTCTTTGGCCAGTTTAATTTCTTCTGGGAATATGAGAAGAAGTTTTTTCGGCGGCTGGCTTTTTGGAAGAAAGGGAAATAAAGTGAGCAACTAAAGATGAGATTTAGAAGTTTCCTTCTTAGACGGGATTTCATAATTAGCAAGCTCAAATCCATCCAACTATACATTCTACTGTGCCTCGTATGGCTCTAAATCCCGATAGAGGAAAAATCAATTAGTACTAATAATCTTAATCAATTACATATACTTTGAGCGAACAAAATAACAATCTCTATATCGTAAAAACGGTTCACGCATTGGAGCCGGTATTGGCAGCGGAACTGACTGCAATGGGTGCAACTAATGTCACTCCAACGCGACGAGCGGTTTCCTTTGAAGGAGATCAAAAAATGCTCTATCGTGCAAACTTGGAGTTGCGGACTGCTCTTCGGGTTTTAAAACCAATCAAGCAATTTGAAGCACGAAACGAGCAGCAACTGTACGATGGTATTTATGCCATTGACTGGTCAAAATATATGAACTTGACATCCACATTTGCTATTGATGGAGTGACCCGTTCTCAGTTTTTTAATCACTCAAAGTATGTGGCACTGAAAAGTAAAGATGCCATTGCTGATCAATTTAGAGAGAAGGAAGGGAAGCGACCTAATGTGAATCCGGTAACACCAGATTTGCGTATCAATGTTTACATTCACGAGCATACGGTGCATGTCTCGCTGGATAGTTCTGGTGATTCTTTGCATAAGCGAAATCACGGTCGTGAGACATTGGAGGCACCAATCAATGAAGTACTCGCAGCTGGTATGATAAAATTGGCGGGGTGGAATTGTGATCGCCCGTTCTTAGATCCGATGTGTGGTTCAGCAACGATCCCTATTGAAGCAGCTATGTTGGCTTACAATATTCCATCGCAGATACATCGTACTGATTTTGGATTTATGAAATGGCCCGATTTTGATAAGGAACTTTGGGAAACGGTACGAAAAGAAGCTTTAGATAATGTTCGTGAATTTGACCATCCAATTGTAGGTTTCGATAGCGACTTTCAGGCGGTACGCATTGCGGAGCGCAACGTAATACAGGCAGGATTAGAAGATAAAGTCGTCATCAAACGTCAGCAATTTGAACGTATTTCAGAATCTAGTCCAGCGGGTATCATCGTTATGAATCCTCCTTATGATGAACGATTGGCGATGGATGATATTTATGATTTCTATGGGATGATCGGTGATCAGTTCAAAAAGCAATTTGGCGGACACGAGGCTTGGATTATCTCCTCCAACATGGATGCCATCAAGTCTATTGGTCTCAGAGCTTCCAAAAAAATGACCCTCTTTAACGGGCCTTTGGAATGTAAATTCCTTAAATTTGAATTATATGCAGGAAGTAAAAAACAAAAACATCAGAAAAAGGAGTCTTAGGTCATTTACTGGTCTAGTACTAATTTTGTTTTTTGCAGTCCCCTGCTCCCCTATTACAGCTCAGGTTGAATTGAATTTTAGCAAATGGCAATCTCTTCAAAAGGATCAGCCTATGCTTGCTTTCGCAAAACAGCAAAGTCAAGTTTCCTTTTATTCTTCTGAAAAAAGAAATACTAGCTTCAAGTCGGTTCAGAACTTCACTGTTCGTCGCTTACCTGAGGTATGCGAATACCGCGAGTTGGGTTTCTTTTGCAAACTTGATTTGAGATTGGATAAGACGATGTATATGCCCTTTCGCTTTCGCTTAGGCAATTTAGAATATGTAAATAAACTGGAAGGATACTGGAGGTAAAATTGAAATGGCAGTTAAGGGATGCAGCCTAAAGTAAATTGGCCCTTACAATTCCAATAGTGAATCATACACTGTCATTGAAATTGTAAGGGCCATTTTATCACTAGTTGATCACTATGCTAGTTCCCCCTCGTGTTCCAGGTTGAACAATAAAGTAATTTCCTACTTGCAGATCAGCAATATTCAATTGTAAATTATTCCAGCTTTTAGGACTTACTCCCAAGCTAAGACGTTTGACTACCTTTCCACTCATATCCATTACGACGATCATCGCCTCTTCTCGTTCCGCATAAAATTTAATGTTGACAGAACCTTTTAGTTGAGAAACAGGATTAGGAAAAATCTGTGGAGGTACTTCTTCTTCGCAGGCTACGATTTCAATCACATCTGAATAAGAAAAATCACCATTAGCATCCACCATCTTCAATCGATAAAAATTGAACTCACTAGTAGATTCATCTGTAAAATTATAAGTCGCCCCCCCATTCGTTCCTCCATTGACATCTACCTCTGCTATTGTCATGAATACAATTCCATCGCCACTCCACTCTATTTCAAAATGATCTAAATCATCTTGAATAGATGTGGTCCAGATCAAACGAGCAAAACAGTTCAGTACATTCCCTTCAAAGTCTGTCAACTCAGTCGTTGATGAAAAACTTGCTTTGCGTTCGGTAGCTTGCTCAATATTTGTTTTTGCATGCTGAGCATTTATACTATTGCAATACAAAAAACATAAGCCAATAAATAATATGGTTAACCATTTAGATGACTCAGACTTTCTTAAATTAGATTGATTCTCCATTTTCTTTTCTTTTACACTTTAACATAAACCGAGTGAGCATGTCAAAGCAATTTTATAAAATTACTACCAATTGATATATATAAATAGTTGACTAAAAAGGGAATGCGAAGGAGTACTTGTTTCAATATAAACGGTGCAAAGAAAATGCCGGAATCCCTTAACAGATAAGGATTCCGGCATTTAAAAGTGCTAGATTTAAACTATAGCCTAGACGAAGAATGCGACAAGATTAATGCACTCAAATTCCACGCTCAGTCACTTATCTTTTCTTCAGACAACAAGTCCGTATTTATTTCTGAATCAACTTGCGGATTACTGCTACTTCTTGAATCCTGTGCATATAATAAAAAGCAAAAAGCGAGAAATAGTGTTGTTGTCCATTTACAAGACACCGTTTTACTTTGCGTTGAATTATCCTTCATGTTCTTTAATTTTTAAACTTTAATTTAAATAGTTATCCTCAAAGACATTTTACAAATGAACTCGATTTAAACACAAATTTAAATCTACTGTCATACATAAGCAGGTACTCAATTTAAACTATATAATAATTTCTGTGTCTTTTAAACTTATACTTCTCCAATTTCCTTCAGCAATAGCTACGGCTATTACCTTGAAAATTGGCTCGTCTAAATTCAAAATACATCAGAACTTATCCTA
>CAKZUK010000143.1 GCA_937921775.1 uncultured Saprospiraceae bacterium | reverse complement strand
TGGAATGCCGTCATTATCACCATCAAGGTTATCATCACCTCCTGTACAAATATCATTGACATTACAAACACCATCTGCATCGTCATCTGCAAATGTTCCGGCACAGTTACAATCGACATCATAAACATCATTAATGGTACAAGTATCGCCATCATTACAAGCAGTACCGATTAAGTTATCATTGCAAGGATCGCAAGCATCAGGAATAGCATCATTGTCGATATCAGCCAAATCATCAAAGCCTGGACAAATATCCTCATCGTCACAAACACCATCATTATCAGCATCTGACAGACAGGCATTACACGATTTGTAATAGGCTCCATCGGCCCAAATACTTCCTGATCCCGTCTCTTTTATCTTAAGGTTCTGTACACCGTCGGTCGTCGTTAAGAAACATATTTCTTGGCCAATAGTATTGTCAACCAAAGCATCTGGATTAAGCATTTCAAAATAATCTCCGTTTAAGTCAAGTCCTACTTTTCCTGCAACATTATCAAAAGAAAGCACAACACAAAGTTCCGTTTGAATCGGAAGATAAGGGAAAGTGTATTCCAAAGAATCAGAGCTTCCATTTATCCAACCTGTAAAAACATCATCTGGTATGCCGTCCGCATTTTCAGGATCATTAAATCCTGCACTTTGAGATAAGACAGCAGCTCCAGTTGAAAATTCAGTAGGACATTGGCAACGTGGGAAATCATAATTCGGATCACTTAGAGTACAATCACAATGATCGTAAGTAGCTCCATCAATTTTTACACTTCCTGTTACTAGACGACTAATTCGAATGAGTTGCTCACCCGGAACAAAAACAGGGAAGCAAAAACTTTGTATTTCAAAATCAACTTTAGATGTATCTGGATTAAATAATTTATAGGATCCCAATTCGTTTATCTCGAATTTGACACCAGTCAAAGCATCATTAAATCCAAGGTCAAAACAAATTTCCTGACCTATTTCCATATATGGAAAAGACACCTCTAAATAATCATCCCAACTTATGCTTCCAGTCAAGTTACCATCCGGCAAGCCTTGTGCATAGTAGCCCGACGTACTCCAAAGTCCCACGGATCGAACAAATTTAGCTCCTGACTGAATCGCTGATCCGGGACAAGAACAGTCCGGTGCAAGAGATAAGCCTTCATCGTCAATGCAAGAATCATAATCATCTAAATCTCCACTTCCAACCAGTATACCATCTTGGTCACAATCATTCGAAGCAGAAACTATCCAATCCGGTGGTTCGGGAAGACCAATAATGCCATCTGCCGTACATGGATCAGAAGGAGCTAGATCCAAACTATCGCAAACACCATCTAAATCTGAGTCGGGAATCAGCTGTCCTTCACAATTACAAGAACTTAAATAACTATCATTAAAAGTGCAGGCCAAACCATCATCACAGGGCGTGCCTATTAGATTATTATCAAAACCGGGACAATCGTCAGAGGCATCACAGATCCCATCGTTGTCAGAGTCCGCTGAGCCCGCAGGGCAATTACAATCATATGGTGCACCTGAATCAATCCATGCTTGAATCATCGCAATTTCACTGGAATCCACCGCCCCACCTACTCGCTCATTCATAGTTGGAAAACCGATCGGAGAACTACAAGCATCAAAACCAGTAATGTTAATAATCCCTACCAATTTATCGCCAGTCAGTAAGGTGTTCCCACAATTAAATCCACCAGCGCTAATCCCTTCATAAGTCGTTAAGTTGAGACCCGATGCCCCTGAATCACCATGACATCCTGTACAACCATTATCTTCAAAAAGCACTTTCATATCTGCCCAGCCGTAGAGACCATTATCGCAGGGATCATCTGAATTAGTTACATAACCAGCGGGTTCACTACAGGACTCCACACTAGTGTTAGAATCACCTAATCCATCACCATCATTATCTTGATAATAAGTAATCAATCCTTCCCCATCACAAACGCCACAAATATCTTCAACACCATAACAAGCTAACTGATTGATATCAAATCTAACCTCAGCAACAGACACACAAGCAGCGTTATCATAGTTGCTAATAATTGTAAATAAAACTTTTTGAATAAAACCAAGTGAATCAAGATTGGGTCCTTCGAATCCAGTATAGTCAGCGGATTCTGTAGCTTGAGGCCAAACAAAAGATGTGTCTGAAATGGATATCCAATTGGTGCCGTCGATCGAAACATCAATATGAACTTCTTTAGCTCCCATACCACTTTCACCGGAGCGATTGGCATTCCAAATATGCGTGGAGCTAATGGCCTGCGGTTCTGTAAATTCATACAGTAGCCAGAAATTGTTTCCTCTAGCAGGATTCGGGTTGGCGTTTACGTTGCAGGATACCCAGCTCTCCTCCCAGTAGTTACTATTATCTTCGCATTGGCCGTATAGCGCAACAAACTGCCCCAAACATGCAAAAAGACATGCTAAGAAAATCCTATTTTTAATGTCTATTTTTATTCTCATTAGTATCAGATGGGGGAGATTAAAAATTGTTTTAGTTGGAAGAGAAAAAAGTCCGAAGACGGAATTTCTCGTCTAGTGCGGATGTATGTTTGTCAAAATTTCTATCCTCCTAATTTTTCCTCCATCAAAGCATAAATCCAAGCGGGGAAGCTCCTTGTTCCGGAGACCAAAAATTGGGCAGGTTTGGAAAAACGTAAGACAGATCGGATGGAGAGGCGCCAAACCATAAGGCTAATTCTGAAAAGTACTCATCAGTTGAGGTTGTTGGTATAAACCTACCACCACCAGTATCAAGTGGGGCTCCCAAATAAAGGTCAGGATACTCTCCATATATTTTTTTACCTAGTACGTCTCCTCCCATCACCATGGCATGTCCGCCCCAGGCATGATCTGTACCATCACCGTTGGTAACCATTTTTCGTCCAAAGTCCGACATGGTAAAAGTGGTCACATTATTTTGCATTCCAATTTCGTCCATAGCCAGATAGAAACTACTTAGGGCATCATCAAGTTGCGTCATCAAGGCTGCATGTTCATCTAAGATCGCATCATGTGTATCAAAGCCAGACATTTGAATAAAGAAGGTTTGATTGTTGACATTCAAGTTACTTTGAGCAGCAATAATCCGTGCCGTCATCTGCATACGTTTGGAGAAGCTATTCGATGTATCAAAAGGGATGGTAATTGGGACGCCGTTTGCTACAGCTGCATCAAATTCTAATGAATTATTTTTGGAACCTGCAATTACGTTTGCATAAGCTTTTTCCAAAGTGTTTTGATACTCCTGTTCCAAGATATCATCCAGTGTTTGACGTTTGAGTTCATTATAAAAATTAGTACTGGACGAACCATTTATTAGCGTACTCCCATTATTGTTATAATTAGCACTATAAGATTGAATGGTATTCCCTCTTTGAAACATATTGCTACCATTGAGGGAAATACTCATTGAGATATCTTGATTGGAATTATTGGTATGTAGAATATCTGCAAGTCGTCCACCCCATCCAATTTTTCTTCGGTCCTGTGGTACAGATGTTTGCCAATGTGTCGCTTGATCAGAATGAGAAAACAAACCAAAGGGTAATTTAGTTGCTGTATTAAAATCACTCATCGAAGTTGGCTGTACCAGTGTACCACAGTTAGCGATGAAAGCCAGTTTCTCTGTTTCAAACAATTGTTGAACTTTGGGTAGATTTGGGTGTAAACCATATTCTTTCCCATCTGGATTTAGCGGATTAATGGGCAACAAAGAAGCTTGAGGAAGTGCTATATTGGTTCTAGCACCAGCGTAAGCATCATAGGCATCTTGACTTCTAGGTACCAGCATATTAAAGCTGTCATTTCCACCAGATAACAAGATACAAACCAAAGCTTTGTAAGAACTATTGGCTGGGGTGTTCACCCAACTTTTATTAGCCGAAGCAGCTGCATTTAGTAAACCCATGCTAGTGATACCGGACAACATAGAAGTGGCACCAACGTGTGCACATCCTAATCCCAACTGTTTTAAAAAATTTCTTCTGCTATTATTTTTATGGAACATTGTGTTCTTATTTTTTCTTATTAGAAACGGTTTTGAATTAGAATCAAAATACTTCCCATCGCGGAGGAATTAAAATTGGAATGTTTCCTTTATTGTAAATCCCACATTAAAGGGCCATTCTAATTCTCATCCCCATTCCAACTCTTTACTTTTGAATGATATAATCTGGTGACATCATGATGTAATACAGTGCATCATAGATCGCGTCTTCATTATCATAAGTACTTAAGTTATCTTCGTTTTGTTGTATAGTATTGGCGATAATCGATTTTGTAGAATCATCCAATTGACCACGACATAGCAACAAACTCAGTCGATCAAGTAAGGCATCAACTCCTTCGTTGATATAAATCGCCAATTCGTCTGATAGATCCAGAACCGGTTCGTCATCTATATTGTGCGACAGGTATTGCCCTGAATCATTCGCTGTTGTTCTGTTTTGGAATGGTCTAATTTTAATGGCATCTTCAATTTCATTGATATAAGCTATAGCTGTGACGCTATTCAAAATTTGAAATTCTGGAGAGACTAATTCCTGAGGACTAACAAACTTATCTTCCGCATAAAAGGGAGAAAAGAAATTAAACACAGAAGGTGAAGCAAGGAATGATTGTCCCGTTTTATTATAAATACCATTTAAATCATCAAACCATATTTTAGAGGAAGGTGTCGTTAGATCAAAGGCTTTAAATAAATTTGTAAATCTTTCAAGAGGCTGTATCAATTTGCCATTAGAAGTATGTTCGATCCAATCACAATTGCGTGCCTCCGGATCAAGCAGGATGGCCATAACTACCGCTTTCAAATCTCCCCTTACACCATCTCCATTATTATTAAAAATGGTCACCACCCTTCTCACATAAGCAGGAGAAGGGTTGGATTTGACGAGATTCTGAATCAATCGTTTACTAATAAATGGTCCCACATTAGGATGATTAAAAAGGGCATTTATTGCTTGATTAACATCCGTCATTCCATTCTGCCCTGCTGGTATAGTCACGCCTGGTAAAATATTTTTTTCACCTTTTGAGTGATAGTCTTCAAACATTTTCAGAGGTACCTCCTTATTGTAACTCCAATTCCTAAAAAAATTGGTATTGACTGTTCCATCTTCTTCCTCTGATGCACCTAGTCCTGTAAAGACCTTAGCCATTTCAGCAACATTATTGATATCATAAGTAGGAATAACGTTGGAGTCAGCATCTTTGATCGGCGTGCCATCAGTATCAAGCATTTCTAATCCAATAGAAAACAATTGCATAATTTCCCTAGCATAATTTTCATCGGGATACGTTTTTTCGATGATATCCGCCTTTTGATTTCTAAAGAAACTCAAATACTTCCCCATAGGAACACTTAAGCTAACATTGGTCAATATCTCTTTATAGTTACCGAAAGCACCTTGATAAAGGAAATCGTAATAACCGAGGTTACTCGAATTTTCAGCAGTAATATTACTACCGTGATAAGGAGAAATGACAAATATTTGAGATAAAGCGAAAGCCACTTTTTGTCTCAATACATCTGGATTCTTAATAACAAAATCGTAAAAAACAAAAGACATGTATTTATTAAATTGTCCATCATTCGAAATAATGCCTTGTGCTTCGTTAAATATTTGCTCATATCGCTCAACAAAAGACGGTACTGGCAAATCAAATTGTTCGTCTAGCCATGCGTCTATTCCAATATTGCTCACATGCTCAATATCTTCATAAGACGCTCCTAGTGCAGCTTGCGCTAAGAAACGAGAAGCACCGATCATGTCTGGCTTCAGTTGTGTTCCAGAAATGGTATAAGCAATAGAATCGTTTTGCTGATTATTAGAACCAGTCACCTGAACACCAATTGTGTTACCTGCTCCTAGGTAATCATCATAAAGTTGTGCGAAACTTAGTTGCACGAAAAGGCATAATAGAAATGTAATAATAAATCTCAATGTGTATTCAGGCTTTTGGTATTAAGTAAATTGGTAACTAGTAGGAATAGTTGCAATTAGATTTTGTTCGTAGATTTCATCTACTAGAAATTGAAATAGATAGGAAAAGAGTAAAACAAGCGTTTACTCAGGAGGTGCTTCTTTTGACAATCAAACTTTGAGCCAAAAAATGTCGTATCTGATTCGGAGTTCACCGATTAGCGTCTGCACTTGATGCACTCCAGCTGTATTCAAGCAAATGCAATCTTCTGGTTGTGATAATATCTGTTTCAATCCTTTTTATATCTGGAAGTAATCAAGAAGAACCGAGCTTTTTTAATACTTTTCTCCAATTACATCGTTTCAATCCTTTTTATATCTGGAAGTAATCAAGAAGCCGTCCAAGTCCATAAAACACTATAAATGAATTAATTATCTAGACAATCAAATATAGTAAAAATAATTTTTAGTCATGTCAAAGAACGTTCTTTATATTAAAAATAAGGCTTTCCCGAATTGATAATCAACTGATAATCTTCACTTTAAATACACTTCTAAAGGCATGCAATATAAATTACCACCCGGAAAACATCACTTCGTACAAATATTACGATAAGTACAAGATAGACATCTTCGTTTATATTTCGTCGGTTTGGGATACTTATTCCTTTGTATAATTTGTTGAATTGACTTTGCAGCCAACTCAATTTTTTCTAAATCAGTCTCCTCCACTGGCACCTCTATTAATTTATTTTTCGAACGGGTATAAACCAAAAAGCCTTTATCTACTGATTTACCAAAGTTCCGCTCTATGAGCCAAGCATAACAAAAGAGTTGGGTTTTATACGTATCGTAAATTTTGCCTTCATATCGTGCAAATTTATAGTCCAATGGGGCCATACTATCATCATTCAATAACAATATTTCATCCACCTCTCCCCTCAACAGATCATTGGTCAAATACTGATTCAACCATTTATCTTTCACTCCAATTCGCTGTCGCATATAATCAACATTCTCTCTTGCTTTTCTTTCGTGTACCTCCCGCCCCTTCCCTACCTTGTAATGACGGTCCTCATATTGTGGTATCCGTAAAACATACTCAAAGTAAGTAAACCTAGGGCAGTATAAGTACTGAATGATATGTGATGGTGTCAGTGATATTTCCATGATATTAAAAAAACAATGCCTTTACTTCATCTGAAATAAGATTTTTGTCAAATGCCTGCCCCATCAATGTAGTATTGTTCAACTCGTCTTTACTCATTGGGAATAAATACACCTTATCTTTCTCTACGTTGACTTCCTGTTCAATCTGTAATTCTAAACTATCTCTTTGATTACGATTCAATGTCCCTAGAAAAACAGAATATTGCACACGGTAAAGCCCTGCTTGTTTGCAGTATTTGGCTATCCTATTCCGAGCCTTATCCTTTTCAATATCATACAAAACCCATAACATCATAATTTTCCAATTAAGCCATTTGCAAAATGGTGCGCATCAAACTGCATGGCATTTGCTCTTGTTTGGTTGCGACCAGCATATCTAATTTTATCTTCTTCCAAATATTTATTTAACGATTCTACTAATAACACTTTCCCGTCTTTGTTTAAGCGACAGCCATTTGTAATTTCATCGGTATGTGATTTATTCACTTTCTTAGCTGAAAATAACTGAAACGCAACCTTATCAGCATAAGCACGATAAGGTTCAATAAAATCATAAACCATACTTTTATAGTTATAATCATCGCGGTGTAGAAAGCCAATGTATGGGTCTAAACCTGCCAAGATTAGCGCTTTTTCTACTTTACTGTAAAGCATACCGTAAGCATAATTCAAAAAGGCATTAAATTGATCTCTCGCAGGTCGAGACGAACGACCCGAAAATTTATATTGATCAGGAATAACATAACTTAAGGTCTCAAAATACAAACGTCCAGCAGTGCCTTCCCATCCCCTTAATTGATCAGCTACTTCATCGACAGAGTTTGCCTCCACATTTTCAATCAAAACCAGTAAGGCATTGATCTGTACTATTTTTTTATCTAAAAAGTCACCATGTTGCTGGCGATGTTTTCTAAGGTCCTTTATAAATTGATTTTGGTTTCGCACCTTTCGTCCCAGCCAATCTTTTACATGCTCCAATGCTTTTGGAGCCAAACTACATTCTAATTGCCTTTTTCTAATCAGTGTAGTACTCCCCAATTTACAATGCCATACTCGTCCAATTGGCTTGCCATCCCATTCTAAAAAGACAATGTCAATATTGTTTTTGATGGCTAACTTTACCGCTTCTGAAGATATCGCAATTCCATCTCCTACCCAGATGCTTTTTACTTTATGCGCTGCGACCTGATGCTTTTCCACCTCGCCTTTCTTTTTGATTTTTATTTCAAACAGTTGGTCTTTGATGTGTAGGTAGGTCCCGTAAGTGTTGAGGTGGATTTGCATTTTATTTTTTTCTTACGATGGTTCCATAACCTCTAGACACCGATTTGCCTAGGCCAATAAAATCAGGTAAATGTACATTACAAACAAAGTCTCCATAGAAAGCCAACATGGGTTGATTTTTGAATTTGACAAGTCTGGGCTCCCTCAGATCTAAATGTACCATGATTTGTCCCTCGGCATGAAAACCAATCGACTTAAAAAAGCTTATCATGTTGGCAATCAAAATACCGGTTAGTTTTTCTCGCTTTGCGTCCTTGTCTAACTCAACATATATTTTGTGGTTCTCCTGATTTAGTGACACCCAAGGATTCACAAAGCGATAGGCTTGCAAGGTATTGGTCATACGAACGGGCACTTCTTCACTCTTCAAATTCTTTTGATGTAATGGAAATACTAAGTTGTCAATTTCAATTTCTTTCACTTGTAAAAACCGCTCTACCAGTAACTGTGCTCCATCACCCAATCCAATCAACATGGGGTTTCCATCTACGACTTTGTATTGTATACGCGGATAGCGGTAGATGGCTCTGCCTTGTGCGTCGTGGTTGTGGAAGAGGTCCGATTCTTTTCCGAATAGGTTGGAGAAGTAGCCTCTGAGTTTGTGTCCGTCTCGTTGGGCTAGTTTTAGTTCTGGGAAGGATAGGTTTGTTTGTTGCATGGGGTTATAATATTATGGTTTTGTTTTTTTCTTCTTTCAAATCGATTACTCTTTCTCTATTAAAACCGATAGAAGAGAGATACCAATTAGAAACTTCCTCCATCGAAACATATTTAATATCCATATCAGGTTTTGACTCATCAATTAAGGGAATCTCATCAGTCAAGTATTTAGGTACGGTAATCATATGCTGATGAAAAGTCTTTTTATAATCTCTTTCAAAAATTTCTTTTAACTCATATTTTTCCTTTCGATTCTTTGCAGTAAATCTCATTAAGAATGAATCTTTGGCATTTTTCGCTTCTTTATTTAGTTCAATAAACACAGAAATAGAATGCCAGCTTCCTTCTATTACTTTGAATTTAGAAATAGGAATATAAGTCTTGTCCTTAGGCTCTTCTCCATCATATCGAAGTTGTTTAATTCCTTCGAAAAGTCTTCGAGAATACCCATAACTATTTTTATCTGAAACATTCCAAAAATAACTCTCCACTAAGTCATAGTATTGAGGTTCCAATATTTCACATCCACCCAAAGCTTTTTTTGATTGAGTTTCAGTTATTACGCCATAAATTTTTTCACAATCACCAAAATCCACAACATACAACGGCGAATACTTTCTCTCTTCTGAATTTTCGCGATTTATACGGCCTGCTACTTGGACAATTGAGTCAACTGGTGCTAAATCTCGAAAGCCCATATCAAAGTCTAAATCTACGCCAGCTTCAACAACTTGTGTTGCAACAAGTACAGGATACCTTCCTTCTAGAATATCTTTTTTAATTTGAGCAATAATTCCTAATCGTTGAGCAGGAACGACATTTGTTGATAAATAATAAAGAGGATTTTCGTATTTATCTTTGATAAAGTCTTCAATTTCTCTAAAAATTTGAATGGATCGATTTACTGTATTACAAACAATCAAACATGCTTTTTCCTTTGTCCAATATTTATTGAAAAGGTTAATGAAGTCTTCACTTGTTTCCAATTTATTTTCAAGAACAGGGACAATTTTAGTTCGATGGAATTTTTTGAAAATTTCTTCTGGATTATTGAGCAATGATTTAACCTCACTTATTGATTCAATCCCATATTGCTTTTTTAATATCTCTCGATCTGCCAACTCAAAAATCAGTGGCTTGGTTGCTGTCATTAATAAAAATCGAGTATTCAAGAACTTAGACAAAAAATAAATAACTGCACCGATAACCGGAACTTGTTCTAATCTAATACTTTGAACTTCATCCATTATTACAATCGCTCCAGCAAAGTGATTGAATTTGAGAAGAAGTTTATTTTTATTCGAAATCATAGTTTGGAGCAATTGAACAAAAGAGGTAACAATAACATCTCCTTGCCAAGTATTCAACTCCATCCTTTTTTGATTGTAATCCTTTTCGCTATCATTTTCTCCATTTGTTTGACTTTTACCATCACCCATTACATCAGCAAATTGATAATGTCCTAAAACCTCAACATTATGAGGGGTAAGAACTTTTTCATATTCATTTATAGTCTGCTCAATGATATTGATAAAAGGTAAACCTGTGATGATTTGCGGATTATTTGGCAACTTTTTTCGCAAACCCAAAGCGAAATCTAAAGCAGTAAATGTTTTCCCGATTCCTGTTGGTGCAGCTAAAGTAAATATTCGTCTATCTAAAACATCCTCATCATTTAGCTTTGAAACAACCTCTGCTCTGACTTCATTTCTCAATCTGTTTTGTGGAGTATCAATTGATTTTTTTTGACCTAAAAATAAATCAACTGCGTTTTCAGGAATGTCAGAAAAATTGAACTTCTCAGTATACGATGCGTCTAACTTATCTGCTTCAATTAACAGCGAAAACAAATAGTTTATAAGGAAATAATTCTGCACATCTGCATTATCCTCTAACCATTCTTCTAAAAAATTGGCAAGATCATCACTATTCGGTGTCCTCAGATAACCCTCCAGATTACGTATTCCAATATCATCTTCGATCTTGCCAATGTAAGAAAGTACACTCTCCTTTTGTTTTTCAAAATCTTTTTCCAACCGACCAACATCGTCTCCTCCATAAAACAAAGTGTCTCCAGAAAGAGGATAATGCAAATTCCTATGATGATTTCGAACTAAGTAATACCCTAGCCATGCTAGTTCTTCATCTTCTTTATATAAATTATGTATAGCATGAGCACCAAATCTCGCATGCCTTTTCAATATCTCGTCAAAATTAGGTTTACCCAAAAGATAATCTTGAAAATAAGTCGTATACTTTCCTAAATCATGTAATAAGCAGACTTCTCGAATCAACTTATTTAATTCTTGAGATGAATATTTAAAATTCAGAAAAGGATAAAACCTGCTAAGCGCTTTATTCAAAACACCAAAGGTATGAACCCTTAGTTCTTTTGTACCAATCCTTTTCCCATTGGTGTCTGTTCCAGCATGTGAATAAAAATCAGCCATGGGTTATTCAATAAAGGTTATAAGTTCTGTTTCTTTCAACCCCGTCAGCTTATAGTATTCTCCCTTTAATTTCACAGGAATAGGTTGATCGTCAATTGAATAAATTACTCGATACATTTTTGATACTTCTCTATTATTATTCGCTATAAAATCTCCAGGAATTAATTCTTCTTCGATAAATATTTTTTTATTTTTTTCAAAATTAATTTCGCTTACCTTGTTTGAACAAATAGCCGAATGGATGGACAAGAATGTTTCACCTGCTTCTTTCAATTCAATTTGCGATTTATCGTAAACGTGAAATTCGCTAACCGAAGCTGAAAAATTCGCAGTTCCCAATGTCAGATTGTATTTGAAATTATACTCTTGAAAAGCGAACTTTAATTCATTCAAAATGACTTTCCCATCCTCAAAACAAGAAAGATAAATACGGTATTTTACATCATCAGCTCCTACCCTAATCCCTGTAACCACTTCAAATGGAGTTTGAACCCTACCTTGTTTTCCTCTAAAATCTCCCGAACCAAGAATTTTTAATAAATTCAAACGGTGAAAAGATTTCTTTAAGGGTGAAAGTACTCTTATCCCAATTCTTAATTTATCAGAAGCCATAGACTCATAATAGGAATTTTTATCTTTTCCTAATATAGCCGCGAGCATTCCCATAATCGTTGTACGAGGGGGAATGAAATAACTCAGAGCCGTATTATTAGCATAAAATTTTCGAAAATGAGCGAATTTCCCCGATATGTCAATACTTATAATTTCCATAATCAGAGGATTTTTTCAAAATCAGGTGCTGCCTTAATAATTACTTCTTTAATCGGTTGATTTTTACCCGTTTTAGCTTTTAAAGTCGCAATTAAATCTTTGACATTAATTTCTAAATCGCTTAACCCTCTTACTTCTACATCATCAATTCTCTCATTCTCACTTCCTTCTTTTCTTTTTGGTTGTGCTGAGATATGACTTCTTAAATCACCAAAACAACCATTATGAAAACCGTCATTATAAACCACTTCTATATAAAGTTTAGGGTATTGATTTAATTTAGTTCGAGTTGGATTAGCTGCAAGACTTTGCCAGATTGCATTTCGGAAAGCAGCTATGTCTTTGTCAGTCATACCTGTCGTATCGGAAGCAGCTTTATTAATTGTCCCGTGAAAACTTAATAAGCTATATTTAACCCGATAGTCCTTCCCAAAAGTACTGTTCCCATCATTCATTATTGAGACTATAGTATTGGAATCCATTAAATGAACTTTATTCAAAGAATATCCCCAGTTCAACTGAACGGGACCAGTCATCGATCTATTAAATCCATCAACTGCAAAAGCACTCCCAAATAGTCTAATATCAATGAATTTTTGTCTTACCAATCCTGATAGAATTGCAAGATTTACTGCTTTGTTCTCTGGTTTTTTATTAACCAATTTCTTTATCGTTTTCTCAACATCCTTTTCTTTTAATTCTTGATATGACTTAAATAATGACTCATCAGAAATCAAGGCTTTCATTATATCGTCATCATCCCAAACTCGGCTCAAAACTGCTCTTAACTTATCATCCATTGTTACTTTTGCATCTCCTTCCATATCAACGAATATCTCCTCACCACCTTGTTTTAAGAAATCACGCACATACCGTTTCACTCTCGTATCAGTAACAAGGTTAGTATTTGTATCATAATCCATTCGAGGTTTATTCTCTTGATCGGGATCACCATTAGGATTACATTGAATAGCTTCATAAATAAATAGGAAATCAGAATTATTTGAAATCATTGTTTTATAATTTTAAGTGTTAGTGTTTTATTTACTTTCAGTTTCCAATGCCAATTCTGCATCTGGAGAAGATTTAATTCCATAAGTATAACCAGAAAGGATAAAAAATAAAGCTTCTTGTGGATTCATACTCCAATTATTAAAATCGAATCGCCGATTGAATTCTCCAAGGTTCCATTGCATTTTTTCAACAATATCATATTGTTTAGCTTTCTCAAACAGGTCAGTTGACAAGCGAAAAATACTTCTCTTGTCCATTCCGTTATAATTTAATTTTTCCAAAACTGCCTTCTTATTACCCTTTTTCTGCTGGGCGTAAGCAGCTTGATTCAATGCTCTTCCTAAGTAAAAAAGTGCGCATTGACTTGATTGATAATTCATTGCATTAAAGAAATTGTGAACTTCCTCTGCAATGTTTTCTTTCGAAACATTTTCCATAGGCGATACATTTTTTAAAAGATTTAATTGTCGTAAGGTATTTATAAAAGCAAGATAGCCGAATACAGCATCCTTTGCTGCAAAGTCAAATTCTTTATAATAACTAGATACATTCGTAAAACTTCTATATCGGCCATACCAATGACATAAGATGAGTTGCGAAAAGTGTTTGTATAGTTTTTTCAAGTCAATTTTACGTGATTCTAAAATAGCCGCAAATAGTATCAAGGCTTGATTGATGTTTTCTTTATCTTTTCGAACAGGAACCAATCGATACATTTGATTTAGATTAAAAATGTATTTCTTGCTAAGCCATGGAGATAATAACTCTCCCGAGTTTCTTAATTCTTTTATAAGTTCTAAAAAATGAAATTTACTTACATCTTTAATTAAGTTTCCTGCTTTAAAATAGTTTCCGTCAGAGTCAATTGCTATGAAGTTTAACCAGTAAATTGAATCATCTTTCTTTCTGTTTAAATTTGCTTCGAATTCTTTGAATTTTGTAGCGTTGAAAAGTAAGTCTGTCTCAGCTAGAATATCTTTTAATCTTTTTGAAATATCTTTTTTTGTATTCAAAAATTGTGGAAGAATTACATGACGTACATCTGCTATCGGCGTAACAAGATTATCCAAAATGTAATTAGAACCTCTATCCAAATAGGTTTGAACTTCTACTGAGACCTGATAGTTCTTACTAAAGTCTTTCCCATTAAATTCAGCAGCATAATTTTTCGTTTCTTGAACAAAAAGTTTATTAATATTATATCTTCCGGAGAAACTAACCTCTTGAACATCTTCCTTTTCTTCGCCTGAGGCATAGCAAAGTTTTTTATCCATCGAACCTTCGGAGCTGGATTCAAGATATTTCTTTTTTAGAAATGTTCTATATCCTTCAATACTTGAAATTGGTTTATTTTTAAACTCTAATTCATTACTCTTGACACTTGGATAAACCAAAACAATCTTACTTTTATTTGAAAATTCAAGAGATTCATTAACCTTCTCTAATGTGAACTTTCCTTTTGGATTTTTAAATCTCTCTACAAAAGCATCTTCAAAAACAAGCATTTTTTTCAAAACCGCCACTATCTCACTTTCATATAGACTGGAAAAACCACGTTCAATCGCTTGTTCTAAATCGCCTTTTGTAGGATAAACACCTTTTTTATCTGGAGTACCGAATAGTGTTTTGAAAAGGTTTTCAATTTTACTGCTCCCAACACATAGATAGGGAGATTTCATTCGTCGTCCCAAAGTCTTTAAATACACCAACTCTTTAAGCCTTTCAAATGAGTTGTCGTATTCTTCTAAGTTATCTCTCGAAATAATAATTTCATTTTGATCAAGGTCAAAGATTATATTTAAAACCAAATATTTAAATCCTTCCTTTTGGACTTCTGCTTTTGTTTCTATTATATCTTCCCATAAATCCCGTCCCGCACTGATTTCTTTTCCTATTGTGTATATCGTCTTTAGCATAACTACTTAATTTTAAACTTTTCACAAATATCCCCATTTCCATTCCCGATCTCTGGGAATCCTAAAATTTCTCAATTCTCTCCCTCAAATACCCCCGAAAACCCTCCGGCTCCAAAACCTCAATCTCCCCCGGCAGCCCCAACACAAAACGCCCTACCCCTTTCCAGTTCCGAACCATTCCATCAAAAATGATTTGATTATTCACTATCTTGGTAAAAGGGCGACTCAGCGGGAATTCTTCTAAAAGTAAGTGATGGGCGGTATTGCTCAACTTAAGGCGTACTCGCTGCCAATCATCACCAGTAAGTCCAAAAAGGTCCATTGGAGAAGCAACACGTCCAGAAGTAACATGAAGGTCGAGAACTTCTGCATCTTCAATTCGTTCTATTTTAAACTGCCGTTGACCTTTTTTATCTACATCCCATGCAATCAGATAACGTTCATCCTCTGTGATTTCAAGGGGCTCCACCAATCGGTCCTTGGTGGTATTGCTCGTAAGTGAACGATAGCGGTGTAACCGAAGACAACTATTCGTAGTTATCCCTATCCTAATAATTTGCAACACATGATTTCGATGTAATTGTGGCAAGGCATCTGCTAAAGGAATAAGATTTAGACTAAGGTTAAACTTATCTAATATAGATTTTGCAAGTACACTATTACTTTGTTCTTTCTCTAAGAACGACTGCAAATAATCAATATCAGTAAGAGACAACACTCCATCACCACTTTTAGGAATTGTAAACAGGAGTGACTTACGATTTTTATCATCGGTCTCTATAGGATATCCTAAGGATTTCAATACTTTTAAATCTCGATATACTGCACTTTTGGAAGAATCAAGTCTTCTAATCAATTGTGGTACATCTTTAGACGGAGGCGTATTTAACAACCTTATTAATTGAAATACTTTTAGTATTTTTTGTTGATTTTCCATATTTACTAATATTATTAGGACAGAAAAAACTCTCCTATAAACACTTTTCACAACCATCTCCCATCACACAAGAGCAAAACACTCTAGTCCCGACACAGAAATCAGAAATCAAACAATCCACAAAATTAATAATGATAAATAACAGAAGAGATGGTGACATGACTGTTTCATGCACCAAAAGTAGTTTGTTTATTTGTTTGACAAATCAAATATATAATTATTTTTTGATACGAAAAAGGAATTTGCAACATTACATCTACTAAATTAAAATATAGACTTTATGTTACAAGCTAAGACTGGGAAAATCTCCCTCAGCACAAAAATATTATGTTACATGATTTTTCTTATTTTCAAACGTAAAGCTCCTTAAAAACAACACATCACTCCCCCCCAATCCAAACCCTCAAATCCAAATAACCAAATACCCGCTTCTCTCCTGGCTCTTCAAAAAGCCGATCCAACTCAATCCGAAAATCTGCCAGCAACTGCTCCCGCCCTCT
Organism: uncultured Saprospiraceae bacterium; assembly: GCA_937921775.1. Classification (GTDB taxonomy): domain Bacteria; phylum Bacteroidota; class Bacteroidia; order Chitinophagales; family Saprospiraceae; genus CALGLS01. The sequence goes on along the minus strand of CAKZUK010000143.1, from coordinate 16,721 downwards.
CCTATCAATCCGATTCAACAACTTTCCAAGAAAGCGAAACAAGGCTTTTTCCGTAGCATAGATAGGTCTTCGTGATTTTAGATACTTTGGTGTTGACAGCAGGAGTGATTCCAACAAGGTGTAATTTTTCAATTCGTAATGGATTAGTAAATTGAGAATTCTGGCAAAATAGAAAATCTCTTTTACTACATCTTCCTTTGGATCGTTGACAATAAGGTTGTTCCATTTGAGGGATTGTTCATAACGGCCATTTTGAAAAAGAATGTATGCGATCAGGTAATAGAAGGTGATGCGATGATGGCGTTCTATTTCTTTTCCGAATTGCTCTAGTCCTTTTTCTATTTCAGGAATTAAGTGCATTGGTTTTTCAAAATCATTTTGACTGAGGCTCCAATTGATGAGTAATAGATAGCGTTGTCTAAAAACACGGGAGCTAATATTCTTGATGGACTTGAAGGCGGGGCGTTCTAGTGTCATCACCAATCGGTTGATTCCTTCTTCTAGTACATCGTACTCTCCGATGACCGTGCTATCTATCAGCATATTGTTCAAGGTGGCGAGATAGAGATGCGCGTAGAGTTTTAAAAAGTGCGCGTTGGTTTCTAGCAGATCTAGGAATTGGCTATTGAATTTATAGGCTTCCTTTACCTTGCCTTGCATAAACTGAAAAATGGAATTGGCTTGAAAAAAATATATTTTACTTTTGAAATTGGTGGCTAGTGATTGGTTTTTAAACTGGGGAGATTTAGCGAGGTTTTCAATGTATTTTTTTTGTTCCTCGTTTTGTACTTTTTGGAAGCGGGTTTGAAACTGAGCCATCTGCTGCGCGAGGTACCAGTATTCATTGGTGTTCTTTAATTGCGCTAAGCGATCGACTTCTATATTGAATAGTTGATGAATCACATCATCTTTTTCCTTTTTGAGTTGCTGCCGTGAGAGTAGTTTCTTTTCAATGCCACTGAGTACAATTTGCAGTTCGAAGAGTTCGTATTTTTCTGCTGCCTTCTGTCCTTTTTTCAATTCACTCATAGCAGCTACTAAAAGACCTTTGTCTATCAAGGCATTTGCTGCCTTAACCTTTTCGAATATTTTATGTTCTAATGATTGCTCCCCAAAGCGTGTCAGTGTATTGAGCAAAAGCTCATAAAGGTATCGCTTGTTGACGGCGAGGTGCTTTAGGAAATTCGCACCTTTATTGTCTTCAATCAGTTTGTCCTCATCAAAGCTCTTTTGAGCAATCAGGGCATCCATGAGTTGGATATAATCCTTTTGGCCTGTGCCGGCCTGTACTTTGATATAACGCTTCTCTGATTTTGTAAGCGTTTGTACTAAATCGTGCAAAAATGTTGAAGGTATTTTCATTCTGACTATTAATTGAAACCTTATCAAATATACATCAAAACAACATAAAATGATACTTTTTAAGCTAATAAGCTGATAAAACTTCATTTTAGAAACCTTATTATTAGCTCGCATTGTACTTGTGACAGCTAGATTATAGCTATAAATTTGAGGTATCAATCAAGGAAATGTCAATTTCAATTTTAATGAGCCTTGCAATATGCAATGATTTGACTTTCTCGAAACCTAAAATATTGGATGTTATTCATCCCATTATTATATCGTTATCAAAAATTTTCTTCTTATGGATTTTGTAAAAATTTCTTTCTTTATCGCCCTCAGTTTTTTATTCCAAACTTCAATAGTTGCGCAAGATTGGACATCTTATCAAAGTCAGCAGCAAATTAATGACTTGGTTGACACAGGTGATGAATTACTTATGGCTACAGATGCCGGTCTAGTGGTGCTCAATAAAAGCACTTTAGAAAAAACGATTTTTAATAAATCGAATTCCAATTTGACCAACAATCATATTCAAAGCATTAGTCAGGCTCCTGATGGAACTACATGGATTGGTGTTTATGATGTATTGTTACTTCGATTTGATGGGACAGATTTTGAAGATCCTACCATGGCAGATAGCGATGTAATTGATGATAACACCGAATTGTACGATTTTAAAATTGCACCGAATGGTGATTTTTGGATAGGAACCAATGATGGTATTTTTCACCGCCAAGGACAAGATTGGACGCATTACGATCAAGATGATTTAGGATCTAGTCTCTTCCACATTTGGGATATGGAGATTAATGCTGCTGGAGAAGTTTTCGTAGCCTCGATTGATCTTCACAAATTTGCAAATGGCGTTTGGTCTAACCTCACAGAAGGTGCTGATCTACAAAATTACAATAGCGCTGACCTATTTACTAGCAGCACGGGAGATTTGTATATGGCCGGTCACCTTGATCAAATTAGTCGCTATGATGGCGCGCAATGGGAATCATCTGCGATTGATTTCAATGGTTCTCAAGTACTAAAATTCACAGAGGATGTAGATGGCAACGTTTATTTCAATAGTCAAAGAAATGGTATTTACAGATTAGAGAATGACGCTTGGGTGCAGCAAGTAGATCCGCAAGCAACTATTTTCAGTAATGTAACCGACTATTTCCATATTGATGATCAAAACAATCGTTGGATGAATAGAAATATCCACCTTTCGGTAAATCAGGGAGGAAGTATTCAAACTGTTTTAATTTCTGATCATACGCTAGAATCTGTTGGTACGCGCAACATTAATAAAGGCGCTAACGGTAAAATGTATTTCACAACTGGTTCGGAAGAGAATTTTTCTGTCTTAGACACAGATGGCAACTGGTCTTTTCTTCCAAAGCCAAGCATGGCAATACCTTTTGCACTTTTCAATGACATACTTGCATTAGCTGATGATAATATTTGGTTGATTTCTAGCGATGGATTTTACCACTACGATGGTAGTGACTGGGAGCTGTATAGTACCCTTACCGGCAAAGGTTTAGATATCGATAGTCAGGGTAGAATTTACATTTTATCAAGCAACAAAGTTTCTATATTAGACAACGGAACGATCAGTGAGTACAATAGTGGAAATTCAGACATTACATCTCTCGATTTATCTGGTCATGGTATTGATGCAGATGACAATTTATGGATTGCAACAACAGACTGGGATGTAGATAATGTCATCCAAAAACTAAGTTCTGCTGGTGTTTGGACGAGCTATTCTGCAGTGGACCATCCAGCCTTTGTTCGCCCTGTAGGCGATTTCCATTTTGACAGCGCAGGTAATGTTTGGATTGCTGAAGGTAGCGGACCGGGAGCTATCAAATTTGATGGTCTTGAATTTTCCAATCCATTTATCGGCAACATTGGTCAAATGGCAAATTACGATATTAATTCCATCGAGAGTGATGCAACAGGGAAGCTATACTTTGGACATTCATTCGGAGTCACTACCCTACTGGATGGTGTATGGGGAGATCTACTGGTGGAGGACCTTCCTCAGTTTGATGTTTCTCCTAGCGCTATGGTCCAGTTTGATGATGCAGGTACTTTGTGGTGGGGAAGTAATATCTATGGTGTCTTCTCAAATTCACCAATAATTACGAGCACGACAAATGCCGTACTAAAGCAAAATGCTAGTATTTTAATATATCCTAATCCAGCTAGCATGTATGCTACTCTTGACTTTGCTACCTCAAAAAATACGGCTGTAAAACTCCTTATTTACAATAGTCTTGGGCAGCTAGTATCTAGTTCGGATTTAGGGATGTTTTCTGAAGGTAATTCTCAGTATACGATTGACCTTTCTAGATTTTCAAAAGGTGTATACAAAATACAGTTGCAGCTTGGTAATGAAAATTCTACGCAGACCCTTATTGTTCAATAATATGTATTGCTTGGTTTCTGATCTTTGATTTTCACTACAGAAGTTGTTTATATTGCTCAACTTCACAGAAACTATAGCAGCGCCTTCGTTTTAGAAACAATTCTTTTCCCTTCCTGATTTTCAGGAAGGTGAAAAGGTTGAATTAGTTTCAATTTAAAATTTATGACACAACAGGAAGTTTAGTGTTCCAAGAAATAATAAAATCGGAAGCCGCTTCAAGCGAGCATAAAATTCGCCTACCACAATTAGCAGGAGGGATCTATGCCTATTCGATTTCTAAAGATGTTGATTCGAATATATTTGGACGCCTATTTTTTAGTACTAAACCCAATTAAGTATACCAGTTAGGTTTAGTTTAGAAAACCAGGCGAAGGGCCGAGTCATAAGACTCGGCCCTTACTTTTTGCTTTTTTAGTCCCCCTTCTTTCTAAGGCTACTGTCTTTCCTAATGTTCCCCTTTACTTCCTTCAGAATACGTAAAACCTGCCTTATTGTTGCCACTTAAAGGTTTTACTTACAAGGCAATCTCAAAAAAAAAAGCGCCCTGACATAAGCCAGAGCGCCCCAACAAAAAACCTCTTATACTAACCAGGATTTCTAAATAAATCCAATTGATTTACTGCTTCTGATATTTCATAACCCAGTCGAATTCCTTCATCACAATCCATGCGAACGTGAACACCTAAGGGGATTCTCGAAAATGCATTCTCCTCTGCCATTTGTTCGAAACTTGTAAAACTTCGAGCTGCTCCCTGAAACTCATCTCTTCCTTCATGCGATCGATCCGTGAAGCTCGTTTGGCTTCCAAAATAGTCGATAAAAATACCTGCCGCTGCAGAGGCAAAACAAGAGTGCCCTGAAGGGTAGCCCGGAAAACTAGGATTAGGCCAGTAGATCAATCGGTACAAATTCGTTTGGTAATCAGAATCGATAAACTCATGTATAAAAACATTGGGTCGCATCACCATGTATTGGTACTTGTATTTCCAGGTGGCCACTGCTGCGTCATTTAGTGAGAATCCTAATTTCACATACATCGACAGCGTCTCCGCAAGGTTAAGATCATACTGCTTGACCAATTGATTGGCTATAGACAGTTGTCTTGCTGGTGGACTAAACATTAAACCTTCCACATCATCACTCCAAAATTCAGCAATCCAGAGTTGTTCGTCATCTCCATTTTTGGCGGCATTGTTTACAGTATAAGCTTCTGTCATTTGCGCAAAGTACGCGGAGTTCGAATTTTCACTGTAATCGATTGGTGCTACAGTAGATGTTTGATCTGGGGATATAACAAAAGTTCTTACAGACTCCCAATATGGGAATAAAGCTCGCTCTGGGTCATCTGAATAAGTCCAGAATCCATCACCTGTTGGTGGCTCATAAGATCTTGGCTGCGGATCAAGTACTTGCGTTTCAGCAGCTTGATCGGACTCACTGTATTCGATGACCTGCCGCGCCACGTAGTCCCCCCAATCCTTAGATTCACGAATCAATTCATCCGACAAATCATTGTCTAGTTCATTTTCCAGTCTTGATTCTAGTTCACCAATTCTTGATTTCAAATTGGAAGGGACGTTCAAAAGAAAATGATCTAGTACTTTTGCGAAACAAGCGTTTAGGGCTATTTGGGGATTTAATGCATCAGGTATTTCGTTTTCTCTAATTCTAAATCCCTGTAATTGATCATCAAGTGAACTCTGACCTACTATTGTTGGGACAGCCGTTTCATAACTTGCGAGGTAGATGTATGCAAGTGCTCTAGCGGAAGCATTTGGACGCATACCTGCAGCATAGCGCTCAAGGTCTAACATCAATTCAGTCCATTGAAATACAAGATCATTCCCGGTAGTGGCGCCCATGTTGTTGTTCTCACCATCGTTGTTACCGTTGTTATCATTATCGTTTCCAACAATTTCATTAACGCCTGTAGTTATATTTTCATCTTTAGAACATCCTTGAAAAACAAAGCCAATTAAAATAAGGAGCGCAAAGGCATTCAATTTAATACTTCTCATCTTGTTTCATTTTAAACGTTTAGAAATAAGTGAATCATTTTGAAGGGAGCAAGGCATCACTTTTTGTATAAATATTCACGATAATGTTACGGCCGATGGTTATCTGTGAAAATGTAAAATGAAATCAAATAGTAAATTTTATGTTGTGAAATAGTAAATTGACTTAGTGCTGATTAGCTTGTATGATATAGAGACAGGAGAGTTTTGAAAAGACCTACTTTGATGTTCGATTTTTTTTGTAGCATAGGACCTTGGTGTTACTTTGGGATATCTAATGCTCGGGACATGAAGCGGAATAAGATGGTGGGATTGATTTCTCTACTTATAGATTGATTGCATCTAACTGCAGAATGATTGAAATGACAATTCCTTTAACGGAAATAGGAACAAGGAAGTATCCGGACGGGCCTTCGAAGGTGGCTTCTTTTAGTTTATCAACAATATGATGCTCAACTAATAGTTTTAGGAATAAGTTCATTTTGAGCGTGAGGATCTCCTAAGCTAGACAGCTCAATCATTAATCCGATAGCCATTTCCCTCAAAACAATCCAAGGCCAACTGCTGCGCAAACTGCCCGATCAAATAACTTTCAATCCCACGATCCTCTACAACTCTAAAACCTACTGGCGTAAAAACTTGCGCTTCAGTATTAGGGACAACTTCAGAAAGAGCAACGACAATTTTCCTTGTAACCGTCCCATATTCTGCAGGCACTTCAGCACCAGTCCCATTCAGCAATAATACTTGGTAGCTTCGAGTACTATACTCTGCAGGTATTTCTATTTGAATAAAATCAGCTTCATCAAAAAAGTGATAGCAGTCAATAGTTGCCACACTATCTGTTTCAGAATTAGTGACAAGATGTATGGTTTCTTTTTCTAAAATCAGATTGCGGACCGAGGGTTCTTTTACCAGATATTGTTCTGTAACCGTCTCAAAGGTCGCACCTTCCTGATGAGCTGGTCTTAGTTGTACCTGCTCTGTTACCGTTTCGTAAATTGTTGGAATGATCACAAAATCTTTATGGGTAGAAAAGAAATCGACCGTGTAATTTTTATAGCCAGGAAGTTCTTCACACTCCTCACATTCTTTGCATTCTTCGCATTCGAGATCGTTGTCATCATCGTGATTACAGGCATTGAAGGATAGGCAGACGAGGGCGAGTAGGAATAGGTATATGTTTTTCATTGCTTTAATTATGTGGATGATTGAAGCAACAAGATACAAAAGGAGGACGGAAGTCCGAAAGCGGGAGACGGAAGAGCCCGAAATTTCTCTTCAATACGAACGAATGGGGAGCCTATCAGGTGCCAGAGTGGCCGAAATCAAAAGCTGTCAAGCCGCCCAAGCAGGTTCTAATTCCTAAGCTTTTAAAAAACAAAAATGCAGCTACATCGACTTCCACGATATAGCTGCAATATTGAATATTGAATATTGAATATTGAATATTGAATAAAACAGTTTCTTGTTAATCTTCCTTTCGGAAATCAGTATTAAACACCACAGCCACCTGTAGATAGCTCTTTCCAAAATCATTTACTCTCTGATATAAATAGCCCACTTGAGCTTGTAAGTTTTTCTTAAATTGGTAACCCAAAGCTGCGTACAATCGGTTGCGATCGAAAAACACACTTTTAGTGTTCATGAAAACTTCATCGTAAACACCGAGGAACAAGGTGCCGGGTTCAATGACTGGTTTGTTTAGGGGTAGAAAAACCATCAGACGATAGCGAATTCTATTTTTGTAAGCCGTCTCATCTCCGCTGTCGACCCAGCGTTGCTCTAGACGGTATCGGTGTTCAAATTTCAGGCGACTTACTTTGTTGATTAAAATCAGTTGCTGAAAGAGACGGTGTTCTCTTGACTCCGGAGCTTTCTGGTCACTTTCGAAAACGTGTGATCCGATATAACCATAACCCCCTGTTAGAATCGCATTTTTACTTAGGTGATAATTCACTCCCGTCCTTAACAATAACTGCTCGATATTCACAGGCTCGATCGTATGATTTCGATACTGTACTTCCGAATGTATGCTCCAGTCATCTGTGATTCGATTGGTACCGAAATACATTAGCCAGTTACCAAATTCATTCTGTTGCGCAAGCAGAGAATTTGATAGTAAAGCAAAAAAGAGCAGGGTAAATAAGTTCTTTATTTTTCTTGACATTTTACATTTTCAAAGAGTATCCAGATTCCACTCATGCAAGTGAAATCGGATACTTAATAAGAATTAGCAATATTCTTTTTTTTAGACCGAAGTCCAAAAACCGTAGTTTTATAAGTGTAAATTCTTATATCGTGAATAGGTCAACTTTGACACGCGAGAGGCTAACTTCCTCCTTCGGTCTTCCGCCTTCCTTTTTAAATATTTTTCACAAATCAAGTAAGTAAGTGTTTGGACAAGATTAAGTTATACAACATCTTGGCTCACAAAAGTTACAACACCCGATTTCACATCATACATCGCTCCTACTATATCAATCTCTCCACCTTCATACATTTCATTTAAAACAGGGCTTTCCGTTTTGATATTTGCAATTGTTAGTTCCACATTTTTCATGGCTACCTTGTTCACAAAATTGATATTGGAAGAATTTCTTTCTTCCCCCGGCGCTGTCTCTATCGCATCTACCGCTGGCATTATTTTGTCCAACATCTGTGTAAGATTACCTAGTTTGGCATGATCACAAGCACCCTTTACTGCTCCACAAGAAGTGTGGCCCATTACTACAATTACTTTGGATCCAGCTAACTTACACGCAAATTCCAAACTTCCTAATATGTCTTTATTTATAAAGTTACCTGCTACTCTAGCATTAAAAACATCGCCAATGCCTTGGTCAAAAATAACCTCTGTAGGGATACGAGAATCAATACAACTTACTATAGCTGCAAAAGGATATTGACCTGTTGCCGTATCTGCTATTTGCTGATGTAGATCACGTTGAACGGTTTCTTTATTTACAAATCTTTGATTGCCTTCTACTAACATTTGAACTGCAATAGCTGGATCAACTAATGCTTGCGAAGCTGAAGTTTGAGTTACTGAATTAGCTAATGATAATGTTGACATTGTTTTTTATTTTTTTGTTAAAAATTTAAAAGATGGAAGATGAAGCTTGGAAGTTGGAGGTGAGAAGTTTACTCTATCGCGAAGCCCGCGATTGAGTTTACTTAGCCACTTCCATCTTCCATATTGGGTCTTACTTAAATCGAGACCCCTTTTCCATCAATTGGGTAAAGGTGATTAATCATGGCATTCTCCATTTCTGCGCCTTGATTTGTTACTCCCTTTCGTCTTCGTTCAATGATCGTCAAGTCGATGTCGCGATGCTTGGCACTAACTTCAAATTCATCTATAATTTCTATCACGTCGAAGTCAATATTGATTGAATTTGATCCGTCGATAATTACTTTAGAGCCATCTGGAATTTGACTCAGTGTACGCTGAATACTTGCTTTATTTATAAATGTAACATCCTCCGCTAAAGACAATCGAATAGAACCATCTCTCACATCTTTCTCCTCAAATAAGAATGGCTTCTTGTAATTATTATAGAGTACATAAAAAATCGCAACAACTAACCCCATTCCAATTCCCATCAACAAATCAGTGAATACAATTCCTAGTATGGTCACCATAAAAGGCACAAAGTGCATTTGACCCAAAGCATACATCTGCTTGAACAATGATGGCTTTGCTAGTTTATATCCTACTAAGAAAAGAATAGCTGCTAAACTCGCTAATGGAATTAAATTCAAAACAAAAGGAATGATCATCGCAGAACCCAACATTATAAAACCGTGAAGGATAGCTGCCATTTTCGTACGTCCTCCAGATTGGATATTTGTAGAACTTCTTACTATTACCTGAGTAATTGGCAAGCCACCGATTAATCCAGAAACTATGTTTGCTATTCCCTGTGCTTTTAATTCTTGATTGGCAGGAGTCACTCGCTTAAATGGATCCATCTTATCTGTCGCTTCCAAGCATAATAAGGTTTCCAAACTAGCTACAACTGCCAATGTAATTCCTGTTATCCATACAGCAGGGTTTGATATGCTTGAAAAGTCAGGAAAGGTAAATTGTCCAAAAAATCCTGCAATGCTTTCTGGTACAGGGATCGAAACTACCTGTTCAGCGCTCAGCGAAAATGCAGCCATATTTTGAAAAATAATATTTAGAATAATACCTAAGCCTACTACAACTAAAGGACCTTGTACCATTTGAAAAAACTTGATCTTCTTCATAAATGGCTGCTCCCATAAAATCAAAATAAACAATGAGATAGAAGAAATCAAAACCGCACCAGGGCTGATTGCTTCAAACATATAGTAGAGTTCTGAAAAGGTGTTGTGCCCATCTGGTTGTGCAAAAGCAAGACTACCTTCGTAATCTTTATCATAACCGAATGCATGTGGAATTTGCTTTAAGAAAATGATAATTCCAATTCCCGAAAGCATACCTTTAATAACAGAGGAGGGGAAATAATAACCGATGATTCCTGCTTTGGCAAAACCCAATAGCATCTGAAAAACACCACCAATTACAACTGCGCATAAGAAAATTTCGAAAGCACCTAATTCTTGAATAGCTGTCAATACAATAACTGCCAATCCCGCCGCTGGACCACTTACTCCCAATTGAGATCCGCTAAATACACCAGCTACGATACCACCAACTATACCTGCAATAATTCCCGAAAACAAAGGAGCTCCGGACGCCAAGGCAATACCCAAGCACAAAGGCACCGCTACCAAAAAGACAATGATGGAGGCAGGTGCGTCGTATTTTAAATTACTAAATAAACCGTTCTTCTCTGGATACATGTAACTTAGTTTTTTTAAAATCAGGCACTAAAATGAAAGGGCAAGTCATTACAACTTAGCCAAGCTACTACACTGATTATGTTTAGAATATTTATATTTTGACGATGAATATGAGTACATCGACCTCTTCGCAGAACAAACATACAAACTATAATTAATAATAGCAATACTATTATTTAAAACATTGAAACTTTTATAAAAAAAGTTTAACTTGCATCATAAATAAGTAGATAATGACTCAGAATTAAATTTTGACCTTAAAAAGTAAAGCAAAATATATCATGGCAATTGGCATAAAAATCAGTTTAAACGAGAAGCTATATTTAAGAGACCCACAAGAAACTACTCTGGGGAAAAAATTAATTAAAGAAAGTATTCTCCTGATTGATGAGATCGGTTTTGAAGCGTTTAACTTTAAAAAGCTAGCAAAATCAATGGAATCTACCGAAGCTTCGGTCTATCGTTATTTTGAAAACAAACACTTCCTGCTTATTTATCTAGTATCCTGGTACTGGGAATGGGTTAGCTATCTGATTGATATCAGTGTGATGAATATCGACGATCCCAAACGACGTTTAAAGATTATTATACAAACCTTAGTCTATGCATCTAAAGACAATCCATCAATTGACTATGTGAATGAGAGTGTCCTACACCGCCTTATCATCGCAGAAGGCACCAAGGCCTATCATACCAAAGAGGTGGACAAAGAAAATACCGATGGCTTTTTTCTGAATTATAAAAAGCTATGTGGTAAGGTGGCTGATGTGATTACGGAAGTCAATCCTGATTTTCCTTACCCGCACACACTGGCGAGTAACCTTTTCGAAATGGCTAACAATCATATTTACTTTGCACAACACCTACCTCGCCTTACTGACGTGAAGGTGAATGGCGATAACTTTGAGGAGGTGGAAGAGATGCTGGAGTATTTTGCTTTTCGATTGTTAGGAGTGGAGGACTAGAGGCTGCTAGATAGGAATGTAAATTAGAATGTGAATATTCCCGCTAATGCGGAGGAATTAGAGAATGGCCCACTAACGTTTAATTCACGTCAGCGGGCCATTCTGATTTCAATTTACCTTCTAACTCCCCTGTACTACCACCAACTTCAAAAGCCCATACCCATCTTCCGTCCAAAAATGAACCAGATAAACGCCGCTTGCCCAAGCACTGGTTTGCAATCGAATTTGGCCTGCTTCTATCTGCGGATATCGAGCTATAATCTGACCTTCTATTGTGCTGATGATTAGCATATCTGCTGCTTTCTTCAATTCAATATTGACATGATCCTGAGCAGGATTTGGAAAGAGGCGAATTTGTTTTGTTAGTTTTTCGTTTGTTTCGCTTTGAGTGGTCTTAGTATATTCCTTTTCCGTTTTTATCATTTCGGGAATAAGGGAATTATTTTCTTCGCAACTATGGTATTCTGCATTTTCAATAATGAGACGCACCAATAGATCATTCAACGTTTCTACATTATAGCTAGCTGCTTCAGGAGCAATATGATTGTGACCGATACCGCTGTGATTGGTCAAAAAGGTATACGTACTATTCGTTCCCATGGCCATGAACTTAAGTAAAAATTCGGCGCTTTTGTCTGTACCACTTGCAGCAACAGGAATGACCTTTATTCCTTTCCCAGCTGCCTCTTGAATCATTTTGTGTAGGCTTTCTTTCACTTCACTACGATTTGACGGAGCAGCATCCAACAGTATAAATACAATTCTTGCCATCGCTTCATCATTCCAATCCAAGTCCCGAATAGCGAGACCTAAGCCTTGATCAACTGCCTCATATTGTTCACCATTTGCTCTTCGACTTGTTTTCATAAAACGGATAGTTTTATTACTTTTTTCCGTAAGGGGTGAACTTTTCAGAACATGTGTCTGGGTTTCCCCAGCATAATAAACTGCCGCTGTTCTCAAGTCTACGTCTAATTCATCCGTTTTTGCACGATCAATCACATCACTGATTTCTGACTTCAAGTATCGCAACTCATCAGTCATCGATCCAGTTACATCAACTACAAAGGCAACATCAATCATTTTATTCGCAACACAGGGCATTTCTAATTCCACACTATTCAAACCATCACTATATGGAATCGCAGGTATTTTTGTATCACCGTTTGAGTGAAGTACCTGAAATTGAAATTGCTTGTCATCTCCTCCATAAAAATTACCCCAGAGGCAAGCGGAACCTTTATTATCTGACATAGTCGACCAAACGACTTCTTTAGCGGTATTGAGTAAATTAACTTTTACATTAACGAGCGGCCTACCTGCTTTATCCGATAGCTTGAGCTCAAATCTATCCTCGGGATAAAAACCCCAAAAATTTTGATACGTAGCAAACTGTTGGTCCTTCATTAACTCATCCCAAAAACTCCAGTTATCGAGATCCTTCCATTCTCCAGCCGTTAGCTGCCCCGCTCTTGGTCGTTTTTTAATTTTAGAGGCAATAGACTTTAGAGACTTCGTTTTTTTCTTTTTTGCTGAAGAAACAGCATCGGCACTTACTCGAATACCATTTACATAAATGTCTGTCCCACTTGATCGCGAACCTCTTACAGAAATGGCATCTCCTTCTTTTAGCTGTGTAAGACCAGCAGTAGTTGCACTAAGGTTTTCGATATTTTTAGTGGGGAGTTTTGAAATCTCTTCTGTCGTTTTTATTGCTCCATCAGAAACACTTGGAATATCTGCTGCTAAAGCGCTAGCATTCGTTGTAGGCAACCTATCAGTCTCATTGGTTCTTTTCGCCTTCCTTTGACTTCTATTATTTCTTCTCTTAAAAGGCCCGCAGTTAGTCACTACGATTTCAGTTAAATCTAGTCCGCCCCCTCCAGCACTAAGCTGAATATTTAATTTATTGGCTTGTCCTGCTTTTACAATTACCTCATTTGTTTTCGTAGGTTCATAACCAATATAACTCACCTCTATATTGTAAGATCCGGGATTCAAAAATAAAGAGTAGTTCCCTTCAAAGTCAGTGCTGGTTCCATTGATCAGCACTCCAGCTTGATAAACAGTAAGGTTAGCTCCGATTAATTCTTCACCGGTTTCGTTATCAGTAATTTTTCCAGAGAGGCTGGTACTGTTGTTGGTTTGTGCCCATACGGATGCCAATAGCAGCGTTAAGCTGAGTGTTATTATTTTCTTCATGCTAGATCGTTTTGGTTAAACAATACTTTAAATTGCTTAATTAGAACTGCTTAATTGCACCAGCTTTGTTTTGTTGTTCAGGTTTTAGAATGGATCAAAACTAAGCGAATTTGGGAGCTAGGGGTGAAGCATTGGTCTGCTTTGATGGCTAGGCTTGTATTCCAAAAATTGTGATTATTCGGTTTTTAGAATGTTGTTTTCAGCTTGGGTTCAAAAAAATATCCGATATTGACCTCATGAAATCTCCTATTAATTTCCGCAAAGCTATTCCGCTCTTCCACAATAAAACGGAAGCACAATTTCAGAAGGATCCTTACGAGCGCTTCGACACAATGGTTATGCGTCAAACAGCACTGCACCTCGCCGACGAAATTTGGGGCCACTACCCTATGCAAAACATGCTTGATTTTGCGCAAGCTCATTTACCAACGACGGATGATCCTACTATTTTGGAAATCGGTTGCAGCACGGGCCGTTGGATCGCTACACTAGCGAAGTCTTACCCTAAAGCTACTTGCTGGGGATTAGACTACAGTTATCAAATGCTCAAACGCGCTAAGGAACATTGGGTATTGGGCAACACAACTTATCTCGATTTTACGAAACAAGGCTATCCTAATATTTTGGAACTAAATACCCCAGCTATTGATAACCTAGAATTCGGTTTAGCAAAAGCTTCCGAACTCCCTTTTGCAGATCATTCACAGGATTTGCTAACTCACAGTTTTCTCCTCGACCGACTTGACGATCCTAGAAAGGCACTACAAGAAATGCATCGTGTACTTGCTCCATCTGCAAAAATGATTTTTGTAACACCGCTTAATTTTCAGAAAAGCAAACTTTGGGACTTGTATCATCCACCAATAAAAATTTATCAACTCTTATTGGAATTAGAATTTGAGATTTTAGAATGGGAAGAAAGAATGGACGTTCGAGAACCATTGGATTTGAGAGGGAATGCTGTGCATTGGAATTGTATTGCAGCGGTAGTGCAGAAAAAGATTTGATTTTTTTTCAAGGAACTAAGAGCTTAAGAAGTAATAATCTGAAGGAGTACTCAACACGGAGAACCCACGATCTAGAACCTTCAAACCTTACTTCCTCTCTTATTTTGTTTTAAACAAAAATAAGCTTTTGGACTTATCCAAAAGCTTATCCCCGTTTTATAAAATGCTTAGTCAATAAAGTTAAGTGTTAAACAAATCACTTAAACCTTGTTGTTGTTTATTTCATTGATACGAAGGTATCCGGCTATAATAAATAGCACTGTAAAAATGGCTACTACGGTTAAAAAGGTCGTCATCGTTTAAGGTTTTTATGGTGAACAATAAATAAAACTATATCATGATTAGCTTAAATTTTCAACCTGTTTGTAGCACTTCTACTGCCTCTTCTTCTTTCTAAAGATAGTAAATAATCTTAGAACCCATAAATATCTCCTAATTTATTTGCGTGTAAAGAACTGTTTTTCACCTATTTATCAAAATGTTAATATAAAAAACTGAGTTAATCTACCGTTAAAAAAACATTGAATACACCTTTATTCTTAACTTGTCGCTTCAGTAAATTAATATTAAGGCAGAATTTCATATTAGAAACTCCGTTCTGGTTAGAACAGCATTTAAAAAAATAACCAGCAGGCGTAGATTTATTTCTAGCCTCAATGAAGACAACAAAAAAGAAGCAAGGCATCCATGCATCAGTTAAACCTGATTAATTACAACACAAGCTCCGATCCGATCGACTTGTTCAACAAGATATCTGTTGAACCAGAGACCATCATCTACAAAGGACTAGATCAACTTAAACTTGGTGGTGGACATTTACAAGGCATTCAATTGTATACTTACCAAGGTCAAAACTATGCTTTTGTTACGGGTAGCACGCATCATTTCGCGTATCTTCAAATCATCGAGTTTTCTGAAAAGGAAAACAAAGTAATCGCATTGCATCAGCTTAGTGAGGGTGATCTAAGGCATGCCGGTGGTTTTCAGATTTACAATAATTTTTTGGCAGTAGGTTTGGAAGATAATTTTAGAAAAAATTACTCCGTGGTTAAGCTTTATAACATCGGTAACCCGAAACATTTCACTCCTACTCCAATCGCTAGCATTGAACGAAAAGGAAAACGTCGACGAAATACTGCTGGCTGTGTCGGCATTACCAAACATAAAAATGACTTACTTGTGGTTGTGGGCGATTGGAATACCCGTCATCTTGACTTTTATAAATGCCCTTTCCCAAAAGGGAAAGAACAACTTTCATTTGAATTAACGACCTCACTTGAGCCAAAAGCATCGGATCGAAGTCAGTGGTTGGACAAAAAGTGGCGCAGCTATCAAAACATCAATTTGCTAACAGATGCATCCACAGGAAATTTGTTCCTGATTGGATTTAATAGTTGGTGGATGAGACAAGACATTGTTGATCTATTCTCATTAAACTTTAGCAATGAAGCTAAGTTAGTAAAAGTAACTTCCAAGAAGATTAGAAAAAGAAAAGGTCCTTCCTTTCTTTGGGGAGGCGGCGCATTTTTTCATGACGATAATAAGCTGGGCTTTATAGCTTGTGGATTTCGAAATTTTAAAAAAGGAAATTTGAGTGTTTATCGCTAATATCATTTGACCCTACAGGCAACTACTAAGACATCAAATACGTGTATAGTTTTATCAACAAAATTTATAACTAATAGAGTTTATGAACAGAGAATTAGTATGGAGCCCAAATGTTCTTTTAAAAAAAAGCTGTCGTCTCGTCCTCATCTTAATAGCTAAGGCTATTAGATTCCGGGCGTTCCTCGGTTTTTCTCAAAAGCCCTATTTGGTTCCTATACAAAATCTCTATGCATAATCTCTAATCTAAAACTTCAAATTATGAAAAAAGTCACCCTCCTATTTTGTTTGCTAATTTGCAGCATCGGCATGTACAGTCAAG
>CAKZUK010000142.1 GCA_937921775.1 uncultured Saprospiraceae bacterium | reverse complement strand
TTGTTTTCTCTGATGTTTCAAATCAAACACCAACAGGTTGTGGTAATGATTCTTATACCATTACAAGAACTTGGACAGCTTCTGATCCTTGTGGAAATGCTACGAATTGCGTGCAAGTTATTACAGTAGAGGATACAACGCCTCCAACAATTATTTGTCCTGCAAACCTTACTATCGAATGTACTGAAGATACTTCTCCAGCAAATACTGGGACAGCTATTGCTGTAGATAATTGCACACCAGCGGAAGAGATTATCATTACTTTTGCAGATGTTTCTGTACCTAGTTGTGGTAACACTGAAGTCATTACTCGTACTTGGACCGCGACAGACGCTTGTGGAAACGCTACGAATTGTGTACAAATTGTTACAGTGGAAGATACAACGCCACCAGTAATTATTACAGGCGGTGCTGGTGCTCAACCAAATCCTCCTGCAAACGCAAACTATACACTAGATAACACTGTTGCTTCTAATTATATTCCAATAAATGTAGCCGCTAACTTTATAGGAAATGGCGACGATGTTTCGTTTGCTGTTGCACTTGGTGGTTCATTCTCATTATATGGTAATGTAGTGAATGCACTACAGGTATCTTCTAATGGTTACGTTTCTGTTGATCCGACGGACTCTGGAGGAGACCTATCAAATGATTGCCCAATTCCAGCAAATCCTTCAACAGGACCAGATGCAGCACGTTTATATGTTTTACATGATGATATTGATCTAGACCCAGCAACACCTGGTTCAGGAATCTATTACCAGTTCTTTGCAACTTCACCATACACGCATCCAAATGGATCGATAATGAGTGCAAGTATTATAGAATGGGTAGGAGAGCATTTTCCTGCAGGATCAGCTCCAACTGATTTACAGTTTCAAGCCATCTTGTTTGAAAATGGAGATGTGATTTACCAATACTTACAGGATGCTGAAGATGGACTGGGTTCTACAATTGGTGCACAGCAAAGTGCAGCAGGACCAGCTCTATTGATTGCTTGTAATACGGCAGGTACTTCTGTTTCTGCAGGAGCTTATGGTTTGTCTCCTTATGGTGGACCATTATCAAACACTCCTCTTCCAGACATTCCTGCTGCAGTAGTAGAATGTGATGGCGCAGGAAATCTGATAGACCTAAATGATTGCTTGACTAGCAACGGAGGCTTAGCTGCAACTGATGCTTGTGGTGACGTCACTTGGACGAATGATTTTGACGGATTATCAGATAATTGTGGCAACACTTCTTATATTGCTTATAGCTTCTACGTGACCGCTCTTGATACACCAGAGCCGCCGCAGACAAGCAGTATTGCAGGTATGATTCATACAGAAGAAATGGAAGCAGTAGAAGATGTTGAGGTTTACCTATCAGATGGAGCTAGCTTCTTCGAGATGTATGTTACTGGTAATGATGGAATGTATGCATTCAGCGATGTACCATTGGAGCAGAATTATTCTGTAAGCCCTTACAGTAATCAATTTCCAATGAACGGAGTAAGTTCATTTGACCTTATATTGATTGCACAGCATATTCTTAGTATCAACCAACTGGATTCACCATACAAGATGATTGCAGCTGATGTCAATCGATCTGGTTCAGTAACAACCCTTGATTTGGTTGAGCTACGTAAGATGATTTTGATGATTGATACAGAGTTTACAAACAATAACTCTTGGCGTTTTGTGGATGCAAATTTTGTATTCCCTTATGTTGAGAATCCGTTTGCGACAGCTTTCCCTGAAATCGTTAATATCAATGGCTTGTTTGAATCTGTTCAACATGATTTTGTTGGGGTGAAAATTGGTGATGTTAATGGTACTGTTATTCCAAACACCTTGACCGGAGGAGATGACAGAAGTTTCAATGGTGATTTACCTTTCAATGTACAAGATGTGGAAATGGAAACAGGGGAGACCTACGAAGTAGCGTTTAGCTCTAGCGAATTTGAAGCAATCATGGGTTACCAGTATACCTTAAATTTTGATACAGACTTACTAGAGTTTGTAGAAGTACAAGGTGGTGACCTAGAGGGAATGAGCGAATCGAACTTTGGATTGAGCTTATTGGCTGAAGGAGCGATCACGACAAGTTGGACAAACGATCGTCCCCTAAGACTAAGTGAAGATGAAGTGTTATACTATGTAAACTTCACTGCGAAGCGAGCGACTCTGTTGAGTGAAGCATTGAGCATCAGCTCACGTTACACTAAGGCAGAAGCTTATGATGTAAGTACAGAAAACGGTCAGTTGAATTTATTGAATGTAACACTTCGATTTGATGGTGCACTTTCAACTAAGTTTAGCTTGATGCAGAATACACCAAATCCATTCAATGATGAAACGGTAATTGGTTTTATTTTACCAGAAGCGAGCTTTGCAACCATGACCGTTTATGATGTGTCAGGAAGAGCATTGAAGTCGATAGATGGTAATTATGAAGCAGGTTACAATGAAGTTAGTTTGGATAGGGGTGATCTAAAGTCAGGTATGATGTACTATACATTGACTACATCGGATAGGACATTGACTAAAAAAATGCTTTTAATAGATCAGAAATAAGCATTGACTTATATTTTTAAGAAAATAGAAGCCGGTTTCACATTGTGGAACCGGCTTTTTTATTAGGTAGGTGATTTACAGGAATTGGTTTTACAATCTATTAGTAAACTTAATTCACGAATATTGATTTTAGAATAAATTCAACAAAAGTTATTCATAAATTTTATTTGAATATCTGTTTAATTCTTATAATTGTGCTCGTAAAACCTCAACTTTAAATGAAGAGACTCTTTCAAGTCTTATGATATGTTTTGAATAACATTTGTATTGCGCAAGAGCTTAGTGTTAATGTAGACGTGTTTGGTGTGAAAGATGGCTTGTCAGATAGCGCGATATTTGCGGTGAGGCAAGATGACCGGGGTCTTGTTTGGCTAGCCAGAGGAAATGGAGTGGATCGTTTTGACGGGACTGATTATTAAGCAAATAGAAGATGTAGGTAATCAGCTTTAATTAGTAGTGATTTATGGAATTCAAAAAGATAGGTATGGTGAATTATGGGGACAAAAATCTGGATATTCCGTCGCGGTTTATGATCTATTGAAAAGGCGGTAGTTTCTTTAGATTGAACCAGAGAGCTTGGTAGATATATTTGACCATAAAAGAATTTATTGCGGGATCAATGAGAGAGAAGAGAGTCGGTCTTGGTTTTTCCGTAAGCAAAGAGTTAGATAAAATGAATGGTGGTGATGTAAAGTTAGCTTCTAGAATAGATAAAGACAGTACTCTTTCGATCCTTCTCCCTTCCATTCATCTTTGATAATATGCCGTACGCCTTATGTATTTTGCGTATTGTCACCAAAAGGTCATCTTTTATCCCTATTATAAGCAGCTTCTCATTATGTTTGCATAATGCTAATGTCCAAATGAAAGGTACTATGAATAAAGAAAATCCTCGAAATGAGCAATGTAAAAATTTTAGTAGTAGAAGAAGATGATACAAATTTGCTCACCCTTGAAGCGGCATTATTTAATTTAGGATACGCCGATTGGTTGCATGCAGATAGCTCGGAAGCAGCTTTAGAAATTATAAAATCTAATAAACCTGATGTAATTTTAATGGATATATCCATTAAAGGAAACCTGGATGGAATTGGGTTTGCTAAAGCAATAAAACATCTAGGTGTTCCGGTTATTTTTATTACTGGTTTTGATGATGCTGAAACACATCGCAAAGCAAAAGTGGTAAATCCTAACGCTTACTTAGTCAAACCTTTCAATAATTTGACATTAGAAACTGCTATTGATGCAGCTACCAGATCATTTGTCGAAACGGTCTCTACCACTGAAGAAAATTTTGAATCACCTCCAAGTGATGTCATTTTGAAAGATTGTATTTTCATAAAAAATGGTACCAGTCTCCAAAAAGTACTATTTGCTGATATCCTTTGGATCAAGTCAGAAGGAAATTACAGTATCATCTATACGGAACAGAAAAAATTTGCTATACGGATTTCACTTTCTCGTATTCTGGAACGATTGCCTGATGTCATGTTCGTACGTGTACACAAAAGATATAGTGTCCAAATTGCGCTGATCGATCGGATTGATACTTTTTATAAAGAACTTTATATCGGAAAAAATAACATTCCTATCGGACGAACCTATAAAGAGCAGCTACTGACTTTCTTGAATAAGATTTAATTAAATAACACTGCATTTACTTATCTCGGCACTCTAGCTGGAACTTCAAAATAGAAATTATAAAACTATTCCTGAGTTACTCATCTATACATCTTCTCTAAGTAAGTATTTTATATGTAGAACCTCCTTGGCTACAAAAGTTGATTATTTTGAAATATTTTTTATTTATTTTTTGCACAAATGTGACATGATAAACAAAAAAAGTATTACTTTGTGTACCGTAAAGTTTGAGGCTACATCGTTTTTGATGTTGCTAAACTTTTCAAACTCGTCCCAATTACTTGCTATTAACCAACGTATTAATCTTTTATAGGCTTAAGAACCTCAATTTATTTTTTGCTCTAAGGAAGCATCTGAATATTTAGTGGTATTGGAGAGGCAAGTGTATGCACACTTTTTGTGGACTCACTTGAAATTATATTCACTTTGTATTTTATACGAGTTGTCTTACTTCTTCCTTCAATCCACTTCTTAAGTTTATTATTTCTACTACTCGTACTTTCTCAAAATCAAATGTTTTACTTAGAAATTAAGCTAACTGTGTCATGATTTGGCCTTAGTTAAGTTGTGGCCTATATGAGTACTAACAACTGTTTTCAATTTTAATTATACATACCTTTTTCTTACCCTTTTAATAAAAAAAAACAAAGATGAACCATTCATTTACAAACAAAAGTGAATTTCTGAAATTTCAAACTCATTTTTTGATGAGCCTCTTCTTTATCATAGGAGCTTTTACTTATTCTAATGCGCAGTCTTGTGCATCTGGAACTGTAATTGATCTCGACGAAAACGAATTTCCACTGACTTGTGTAACAAGCAATGGAGCGGATGGTACATCGACCTCTGCTACATTCAATCACGATTTTGTTACCAACACCGCAGGCAACTACACAAATGGGGCCGACGGTACTGATGATGTCACTGTTACAATGACTACCGCATGTAGTTTTCCAAACGGAACGAATGGTACTACAGTCGCTGGTGCTTGTTTAGGATCTACCGGAATTGTCTCAACACAAAGTGCTCCACAACTGACGACTGGAGTGGTCGGAGGTAGCGATTTTGCAGGAGCAACAGTGAATGATGCACCCTGTGCTAATTGTTGGGTGATTGTAGAATATGAATTTATAAACGGATTTACTTCCTCTGCTGACGGATTCGACATTGATTGGTCAAGTATGAATGGTTCTACAGAAGGTTATGAAGCATGGGGCGGCTGGGTTGAAGGTTCTACCTTTACAGCACCAACCGTTACAACTGCAAACCTCGAAACGTATTGTCATGCGCAAGCAGTGGCAGGAGAAACCATGATGACTTGGTTAACAGGAGTTGGACCCGCAGCTGCTTTACCGGCTGGTGTTTTTGGTGCAGATGCAATGACAGCTGGTGGCTCGGCTACCGCTTGTCCTGCAGAAGAACCACCTTCTAGCTCAGGAGCAAACTCTACAGTATCTACAGGAATGGCTGATGGGGTAATACCCGCTAACTGGGGATTGACATCAACGGATATAATCAACAAAGTTACTTTCATTTATATCATGAGTAACTCCAATGGAGATGACTGTGATGCAGATGGGGCTACTTCTGTAAATACTTCGCCTTCTGGAAGTTTGTCTACTGTAGATTTTTGTGTGCCAGCAGCTGTTGCTCTAGCTTGTGATGCTGAGCCTGGAACAGTAAACATTACGTCGCCAGCTTTTATTTGTGCACTTGATCAAGGAATTGATAAGTTAACAGTAGAAACTAATGGCGACTTTACTACAGCACCAGCAGATCCTTGTGGTTTAGCTGGAACTCCGGGTGTCGGTTTTTTAATCTACTCAGGTATTCCTAATGGTGGCGATCCTTGTACGGATCCAAACTTTACAGGAGCATCTTTGGGTACTGGCCCTGTCAACCAACCAGGTTGTTTAAATCAAAACGTAGCTTACAGTTACGGTACGCCTGCATGTGCTGGCCCATTCGGTTGGGGGGAAATTGCAGGAGTTCCCAATTCAAACATTAATACAACATTCCAAGTTTGTCCCATTTATCTTTTTGACGAAGCAACGGGCTTGACTGCTGTTGATTATGACTGCACGGCTGGAACAGATTTGTGTGGACCAGTAGTCGGAACTGATTGTGAAGAATTTGTTGTCTTAGGTCCTGTTAATTTTGATTCAGATGCACTTGTATGTGGAGGTGACCCATATTTGGGAACACTAACAGTTAATGTCTCAGGAGGTTATCCTGGATACGTGACTGCTACAGGTCTTGACCCTTTAGGAAATGCCTTATTTGCTGTTGCAGAAACAACTGGAAATGGAACGCTAGCTGCGGCAACTGTTGCAGATGGTGGAACCATTACACTTTTAGATATCGCAGACGGAGCTTATTCAATTGAAGTAACAGATCCAAACGGATGTGTACACACCTTTGCTGGTGTTTGGAATCAACCAACGATTAGCTTAACTGCAAGTGCTGAAAAAGTTTGCCAATTTGAAAATGATTGTAGCACTGCAAACATAGTTGACTTGACTGGATTAATTACTCCTATGTTAGGTCGGTTTCAAATTTGTGGAACAGGTGATGGATTTCCTTCGGAAACTTCTTGGCAAATAACAAACGCTGACGGTGATGTGGTAGCAGGAGCAGGACCTGGTTCTGCAATTCCTGGCCTAACTGGTGGCCTTGATCCGAATGGTACTTACTTTATTACTTTCTTTGATACTTTTGGTGACGGATTCTCTTGCCTCCCAGTCCCTAACTTCACAGTTATTGACGACGGTGGAGCTGGATGTGGAGGAACAGTAGTTTATACCTATGGCGCTGGAGACTGGGAAGGAGCAAATTGTGGTGACACGGATAATGCTAATTTCCCTAACGGAGATGGAAGTACCTTCGGGCCTTTTCCTTTAGGTTCACCTACTGCTTTTATAGACCCAATTGGTGTACTATCCGGAACGGGAGTAAGCGATAACTTAGATAATACAGGAACCTTCGATGCCAACATGGCTGCGGGTGACTATACCGTGAATTATGATCTCACTGATGCTGCAGGTTGTGTATTGCATGCGGAACTTATTATTACAATTTGTGCAAACCCTGCGGCGCCTGTACCGATAGAAGCTGCGGTTTTAGTTTGTACCACTGATGATTTGACGGATGCTTTAGGAGTAGCTGCAATTGTAGGAGTTGACTTTAGTTGGTTTGGACCTTCAGCTTCTGCTCCAGCAGATGTTACTACAGGAGCTATCGCTACAGGAACAACTTATACACCTGCATTGCCAACAACGGTTGGTGTAGCAGAAACCTATTGGGTGGTACCAAGTGTAACGGATCCTGTTTCGGGATTAACTTGTTATGGTTGCCCAGTTTCCATTACAATTACTTCTGAAGTTTGTTGTATGCTTGACCTAACCTGCCCAACAGGCCCAGTTGCCTTAGAATGTATTGGAGACTTACCTCCAGTAGGAGACGCAGTCGCTATACTCGCTGAGTTTACTGCTCAAGGAGGTGTAGTTATTGAAAGCTGTAATCCAGTTACTATCGTAGTCTCAGATGTAGACGATGGCGCAGCGGGATGTATGGGAACTCCAAGAACAGTAACACGTACCTTTACTATTGCCGATCCAATAACAGGAGAATCAGAAAGCTGCCCAATTGATTATGTTTTTATGGATGTGACTCTTCCCGTAATCACCTGCCCAGCAGATTTAACAGTAGAGTGCGATGCTTCTACACTACCGGCAGATACAGGAATGGCAACAGCTACGGATAACTGCGATGCTGCACCAGTAGTAACATTTGCAGATGCAATAGCAGCAGGGACTTGTGCTCAAGAATCGGTAATCAGCCGAACTTGGACAGCAACAGATGCTTGCGGAAATGCATCAACTTGTACACAAATAATTACAGTAGAAGATACCACTCCACCAACGATCACCTGCCCAGCAGATGTAACAGTAGAGTGCGATGCTTCTACACTACCAGCGGATACAGGAATGGCAACGGCCACCGATAATTGCGATGCAGTAGCAGCAGTAACATTTGTAGATGCAACAGCAGCAGGGGCTTGTGCTCAAGAATCGGTAATCAGCCGAACTTGGACAGCAACAGATGCTTGCGGAAATGCATCAACTTGTACACAAATAATTACAGTAGAAGATACTAATCCACCAATGATTACTTGCCCGGCAGATGTTACTATTGAATGTGATCAACCAACTGATCCAGGAGCAACTGGTAATGCAACTGCCATGGATGATAACTGTGCTACGGATGTAGAACTAACGGTTGTTTTTGTTGACTTAAGTACACAAACTCCTACTGGTTGTGGTAACGATTCTTATACCATCACTAGAACATGGACGGCCTCTGATCCTTGTGGCAACACAGCTCAATGTGTACAAACGATTACTATAGAAGATACAAGTCCACCAACGATTGTTTGTCCAGCTGATTTGACAATTGAATGTGATGAAGATACAGCTCCGGCAAATACAGGAACTGCAACGGCAGTCGACGATTGTACACCTGCTGCTGACATTACGATTACTTTTGTTGATGCTTCGACACAAGAAATTACGGGCTGTGAACAATATCAATATGTAATTACAAGAACTTGGACAGCAGAGGACCCTTGTGGAAATAGTAGCACTTGTGTGCAAACAATTATGGTAGAAGATTCAACGCCACCTGCGATTGTTTGTCCAGCGGATGTAAGTTTATCTTGTACAGATTCAACTGATCCTACAGCTACCGGAACTGCTACTGGCTCTGACAACTGTTCCACAGTAGCTGAAGTTATTATTACTTCTGCAGATATTAGTACTCAAGGAACGGAAGGCTGTGCGCAGTATACCTATAGTATTCTACGAACTTGGACAGCAACAGATGCTTGTGGCAATACCACAACCTGTGTTCAATCCATTGATGTAGCTGATACAGTGGCTCCAGTGGTAACTTGTCCTCCAGGACAAACTTTGACTTGTTTTGAAACCGTACCTCCAGCAATTACGAATGGAGCAGGTTTTATTGCAGCTGGTGGAACCATTGCAGATGACTGTACAATGGACTTAAGCGAGTTCACTGTTTTCCAACAGACTCTTGATAACGGTGGTGACAATTGCCCCGGTAATGCAAGACTTGTTACAAGAACTTATTTCATACAAGATGCTTGTGGTAATACGTCCACTTGTGAACAAACATTTACTTACTTAGAAAGTACACAAGGTCCTGTCATTACGTCTGTATTGCCAGCTTGTTATAAATATTGCGCATCATTGGTGAACCCAATGGAATCAGATATTACATATGAAACGGATTGTAGCTTTGGTGCAACGGTAAACATTACAGGCCCAACTTTTATAGGTCAGGAAAATTGCCCAGGTTCTATTACTCGATTCACTTATACCGTAACAGATGACTGCGGACGTACCTCAGCACCAGTTACACGAGACTTCATCATTCAAAATGATGGTCCTACCATCGAGGTTCCTGCCTTCAATCTGATTTTGGAATGTAATGATCCGAATAATCAGGATTATGTTGAGGCACACCTTGGCTTGGTTACTGCGAACACTTCTTGTGGATTAGGGGCAACTATTAGCTACTCCCCACAAAACTTCAACTTTACTGCTTGTGGTTCTGGTACTGTAGTAACTTTTGTTGTAACAGATGATTGTGGACGTACAGCTAGTGCAACTACAACGATTGCAGTACAGGATAATGAAGCACCAAGTTTTACTAATATTCCTCCTTCAATCTGTGATGCTGCAGAATGTGGTGGCGATGTCAACTATTGGTATAACCACTGGATTGACTATATGCTCGCAGGCCTTGAAGCTGAAGATGACTGTGACACAAATGTTTCAATTACCAGTGGCAATACACCATTGAACACCAGTTGTGATCCTACTACTGGAGATGCAATAACGACCGTAACTTTTGTTGCAACTGATAATTGTGGAAACACGGCAAGCTATCTTGGAACATTTACTATAGAAAATGAATTTCCTGCAAGTTTTGAAAACCTGCCTGCTGATGCTTCAGTTGACTGTGGAGATCCAATTGTATTTGGTCCCGCACCTACAGTTGTCAATGGATGTAACACATCTGTTACAACGATGATGATGGTGGATGACTCTGATCCGTGTAACGTTTTGCACACTCGTGTTTGGATCGCAACCGATGATTGTGGTGGTTTGACAACTACTGCTGCTCAGACCATTACTGAAACTGATAATGTAGACCCAGTTATTTCTGGTGGGGCTGATCTTGTGGTAGAATGTACTGAAGATGTTTTAGCTGCAGGCTTAGCTTGGGCTGCTACGAATGCTGGGGCAACTGCGAGCGATGCTTGTAACTCTGTTATTTGGACAAACAATGTTTTAACCGCTCAGCCAGTATTGACTCCTGATTGCGCAGATGGTGCTTTGTCTTATGCAGACATTACGTTCACTGCTACAGATGCTTGCGGAAACGCTAGTTCCGTAACTTACAGAATCAGTGTAATAGATACAACTGCACCAACTTTTACTTCAGTACCAACTGGAGGAACAGTAGAATGTGCCGCAGATATGATGATTGTTGAGCCAACTGTGGCAGACGCTTGTTCTGCGGTTGTAATTACTTCTACTGATGATACTGTAGGTGATGATTGCTCAGGGACTTTGACTCGTATTTGGACTGCAACAGATGCATGTGGAAATACGACAACTGCATCAGCAACATTTAATTATGTTGATACAGAGGCTCCAACGGCGACTAATGTGCCAACTGATATAACTATTTCTTGTACTGAAACTGTTGTATTTGGTGCTGATCCAGTTTGGTCAGATAACTGTGATACAGATATTTTTAGTAGTTCTGAAGATACAACAACGCCAGGCGACTGTGCTGGGAATTATAGTGTCACTAGAGACTGGGCAGCGATTGATGAATGTGGTAACCTTGCTGTAGTTAGTCAAACCATTACGGTGGAAGACAACATTGCACCTGTCTTTACTTCAGTACCAACTGGAGGAATGATGGCTTGTGGTGATCCTGACTTTGGAGATGCAGAAGCTACTGACGCTTGTAGTTCTACTGTTACCATTACATTTGATGATGTAATGAGTGGGGCAGGTTGTTCTGGTGGTGGTACTACCCGAACTTGGACTGCAACAGATGAATGTGGTAATTCAGCAACAGCTTCAGCTACTTATATTATTAATGATGACGAAGCACCAGTCTTTACTTCAGTACCAACAGGTGGAACTGAGGAATGTGGAAACACAGTTGACTTTGGTGATGTAGAAGCAACGGATAATTGTGGCCAAGTAACTGTTACGTTTAACGATGAAATGACAGGATCTTGTGCAGGTAGCATAACGCGTACTTGGACTGCAACAGATGTTTGTGGCAACACAGCAACAGCTTCAGCAACGATTACATTTAGTGATGATGAAGCTCCGGTATTTACTTACATACCTGATGTAGCTGACTTGGACTGCGATGATGACTTGACTCCAGAAGCACCTCAAGCTTCAGATAACTGTGGAGCTGTAACGGTAGAAATTACAAACGAAGACATCAATGGTGCGCTTTGTGATGATGGCTATGCAATACACTATACTTGGACTGCAACAGATGCTTGTGGTAATACAGCAACTGCATCAACTTCAATTTGGATTGATCCAGATAACGAAGCGCCAGTATTTACTTTTGTACCAGCTGGAGACTATGGTGATTGTGCTAACTTCCCTCCTGTATTTGGAGAGCCAGTAGTAGAAGATGCTTGTGGTTCAGTAAGCTTGACTTTTATTGATGAAGCAGTAGGTAACATCAATGGTTGTGATGAGAATGAGAACTTT
>CAKZUK010000141.1 GCA_937921775.1 uncultured Saprospiraceae bacterium | reverse complement strand
CTGTGTTGAGTATTCGTTTCATGTCGTTTTGTTTTCCCTTGCTAAATGATAAACCAGATAGGCGCCTCTTTTGAGCGATCAGTTATTACGGAGTTGAGCTACTAAATTGAGTTTGATACTTTGATTGGTAAGTTACTAACTTGAACTGATTTTTAATAAGCCTGTTAAGTATTAGACCCAGATAAGTTAAAATAAAACACTGAATTTTAAGTAAACAATATTTATGATTTTTATAATTCTCTAGATATGAATAAAAAAAACTTATCTTAGTCAGCTCATTTTACTGCATATAAATTCAGAACAAACATGATAAGTTATAAGAGTTGCCAGCTATTTCTGCTTCTAGTTTTTTTAATTTACACAAGTTGTAATCCAAATGAAACCAAATCTATATTAGAAAAGCAAACCCTTCCCAGTACGCCATTTCTAATGGTATTAGGTACAGCCCAAGATGCAGGTTATCCACAAGCTGCCTGTAAAAAATCTTGCTGCGAAAAAGTATGGTCTGGCCAAGCTCAAAAAAAGTTGGTTTCTTGTCTTGCTCTAATAGATCCCATTTCTGGTTCTAGTTGGATATTTGATGCCACTCCCGATTTTAAAGAGCAGCTTCATCTTGTCGAAAATTTGTCTACAACTAAGCCTACCAAACTTTCCGGAATCTTCATCACCCACGCGCACATGGGACACTATACCGGATTAATGGACCTCGGTCGAGAGGCAATGGGAGCAAAGCAAGTTCCCGTTTTTACCATGCCTCGCATGAGCGACTACCTAAGCAACAATGGCCCTTGGAGCCAACTAGTAGGTCTCGAGAATATAAGTCTCCAAAATTTAAAACCAGATTCTACCATCCAATTGCCACAAAATATCATGGTTACTCCCTTCCTAGTTCCACATCGGGATGAATATTCCGAAACCGTCGGATTCAGAATTGAAGGTCCCAATCATTCAGCTATCTTTATTCCCGATATCGATAAGTGGAATAAATGGAATCGAAATATAAAAGAAGAAATTAGAAAAGTAGATTATGCTTTTCTAGATGGAACTTTTTTTGAAAATGGTGAGTTGCCAGGAAGAGACATGAATCAGATTCCACACCCCTTTGTAGAAGAGAGTATGCAGCTATTTGCCGACTTATCAAAAGAAGAAAAGAGTAAAATCCATTTCATTCATTTTAACCATACCAACCCCTTGCTTCAAGAAGGAAGTCCTGCTCAACAAAAAGTAGAAACAGCCGGTTTTAAAATCGCCAAATCCGAAAATTATGTAGAATTATAGGCCACCCAATAAGGTCGGTAAGCCTTTGCGAATCGAAGAGAGGTGCTCGTCTGGCTAGACGAACACCTCTCTTCGATGGATCGGCCAGCGATTGCTGGTCTGACTTAGTACAATGAAATATTAAACGGAGATACTCAAATAAATTTGTCACCCCAAACGATACCAAGGAATATTACTGAACCCGCAATTGCCCTCGCTTCAAACCATAGCCAAAATCAATTACATAAAAATAATTGCCAGCAGCTAAACCACTCAAATCAATCTCCGCCTGCGTACTAATTTTCTTTCGCTTCACCAAAAGACCGGCAGCGTTATACATCGCAAATTCAGCAGAACCAGACCACGCTCCCGAAATATTAAGCAACTGATTATTAGCAATAGGATTCGGATATACCCTTATTTCAACATCGTCCTTAATCTCAACAACTACCGTTTTCGAATAAGAAAATTGACCATCATAGTCAAGCTGCTTCAAACGATAATAAGAAGTTCCCATCAACGGACTTCGGTCAGTGCTGATATAATTCTGTTGTGTCTCCGCATCTCCTTTTGAATTAATTTGATCAATCGTTTCAAACGTTTGTCCATCTCGACTACGCTCAATTAGGAAGTGACTGTTGTCAATTTCGGAAGCGGTAGACCAATCAAGATTAACTAGGTTTTTATTAATTGCTCGTGCATTGAAAGAGATGAGTTCAACAGGTAGCGCTTGAGATAAATCAAAATCCCAGATACCACGACCATAGGTTCCATAGCGAATAGTTTGTGGACCTTCCAAAAATTCAACAGACCAATATGTTTGTACTGGAGCACAAATTCCCGAAATGTCATACCAACTTTCAGTATTCAAAGAATAGGCATAAGGCCCAGCTTCTGTAGCAGCAAAAAGATGTGTCTCAGTAGGATTGGTAACCAATTTGAAAACCAAAGTAGAAGGAAGCCCCGTATTCATCGCAGTAAAAGTAACACCACCATCAACTGATTTATATACAGCAGGATTGGAATAACCACTACCACCAAAGTAAACCGTATTGATATCCGTATTACTAGCCAAAATAGTAGCTCCATACAAATAATGTTGTCCCGGACCATTGAAGCTGGCAGTCTCTGTCCAGTTCTCACCAGAATCACTGGAATAGTAAAACTTACCATTCGCAGTTGCAGCATACCAAAACCTATCGTCAATAGGTGAAACATCTATGGCAGAAAGTACGGTTCCTGATTCACTATAAAAATCAAAACTGGAATGATTACTTGCTATGATGACATCATTGGCAGAATCGTAGACTAGCTTTATGATATAAGATCCAGCGCCACCATTCGCATTTCCACCAACCATATAAATCGCTTTTTCACCAGCATAAGGACTTTCCATCAAAAATGGAATCCATGCACCTTCATTGTCTGATTCTAAAGTATAGCTTTCTGTGATACCACTGGTTTCTGGATTGCTCCAATACGATACCCAGCCTCCAGGATAAACCGTCCACAAGCCACCATCATCATTAAAAACGATATGACCATAGTCACCGGAGATAGCTTGATCCAAGCCTTGTACACAAACGCTTGTATTGTCTGCTCCTCTTTGAAACCCTTGGTCCTGAGCACCTGCATAGATGTGAGAATAGTCTGTCGGGTCAGTTGCCACACTATAGTACTGACTGACATTCAAATCTTCCATCGCAATGTTGGTATTATTTAATCCATGATCATAAGAAATACTCACACCACCATGATTACTAATCAACATAAACTCAGTATTGTCCGATTTTTCAAAAAACTGGATACGCATGATATCTGCGTGTAGATAGATCAATGGGTTGCCATAGTATTGTCCCCAAGTGTTTATTTTGGTCCACGTAGTTCCGCTGTCGTAACTGCGGTGGCATTCGATATCACCCATGAATAATTTCGTATAATCAAAGGAAGAAACATTAATACCTACACTCCAAGGAGAAGCAGGGAGGTCTCCTTGGAGTGTCCAGATCGCTCCTTCATCACTTGAGTAATAGACTTTGTTATTACTGTAGGTATAAAGATGCATGGTCCCAGATTCAAGGACCCCCGTAAGGTTTCCAAGGTCAGGAAAGGTAACACTGGTATTTGTATTTTCCAACTCAATATTGCCAGTGCTTGCATTGAGTTTATAGGTTTTTATTTCAGTACTAGAAACACGATGCAGGACATATAGATCATTACTGTTGTATGGATTAAGCATGTCAATGTCTCCTAGCCCTATTGGACCAAACTCCAGGTCTCTAGTAAAGGAAACACCATTGTCAACAGATTTGTAGATATTGACCTCCGACCTCCAGTCCACTGGATCCCATTCATTCATTAACATGTAGATGCTGTTTTGTGCATCATCCAAAGCAATAGTTTTATCTCGGCTACCCCAGTTGTCATAAGTTTGCAAGCCGGTTGCGGCAGTCCATGTAGCACAGTCGTCATCTGAATAATATATTATTTTGTTGATAACAGCTAACCAACGATTCCCACCACTAATTGGAATTCGTTCGAGAATGTTCCAACTGAATTTTAAATCTTCATTTACAGGTTCCCAACTTGTACCATCAGATAGACCTTTCCAAATGGTTCCTCCTGCAGAAATAGTGTACAACATATCAGTAGCCGCATCATAAAACATTGGACCAACTGATCCCGACTGATTTTGACTTCCGCGTTCGCACCATTCACCTACAATCTCACCATTTGCATAGGATTCTTGAGTACAACTTGCAGAGCGAGTAGCCGCCCCAGCTCTTTGACGACTTCTTTTTTGATATTTATTGAACTGTGTACGTGCTTCAATCATTTGCCAGTCACTATCAGGAGCAGCTCGGTGAAGATCAGCCAGCCATTTTTCTTTTTCATTCGCATCGGCTTCGCCTAGCTCATTAATGATTGTTTTTCCTGAAGTAGGAGCAGGTGATTGATCTTTATTACTAAAACAAGATGTCAATAGAATAGATAGGATAGCCGTTGCCGAAAAGGCGAAGAGGAGCTTTTTCATAAACCGAATTTTATGTAAAATTATTGAAATTCTAAAACTAATTATTAGAGGGATTTCTAATTTAGTTTTATTGGGGATTCAAATATACAAAAAAGTGACAAGTGTTCGGCCTTTAAGCCATTAAAGTGAAACCTTTTAGAATTGATTTTCCCTATTCCTGTATACTCATAAAAGCGTACCAAATATTGCTCATTCGTGTTATGAAAAAATATCGTTCTTTGATAAATTCCGTGACCAATGATAAAATGAAAGCAAAAGTGACCAAAGGAAACGTTGATTTTATTTTATCATTGGGTTCTATCACGGAATTTGTCAAAGAACCAAAACATTTTACCTTCGAAAAATCAAACTATTAGCGTACTGAAACCTGTGTTTGCCGACAGGCAGCTTGAAATTGACATTAAAATTGCCATTTGCGACGATGTCGAAATCGCTTATTTACCAACAGATCGTTATATTTGCCAACATTATTTTTTGAAGCGGTAAAATCAGATTAGTATGAAACTTAAAAATTATGCACTCGGTAAATGGGTTGCCGGAAAAGGTGAAGGAGCCCCACTATATAATGCAATTACAGGTGAAACAGTAGCTACTGCCACTAGTTCTGGCCTCGATTTTGGTGAAATGATGCAATATGGTCGTGAAGTTGGGAACCCTGCTTTGCGCAAAATGACCTTTCACGAAAGAGGACGAATGCTGAAAAAACTAGCACTCCATTTGCACAAACATCGCGAAAAATTTTACCCAATTTCATACTGGACTGGTGCAACCAAGTCCGATAGTTGGGTGGACATTGATGGTGGTATCGGAACGCTTTTCGCCTACGCCAGCTTACGCAAAAAATTTCCAAATGAATCTTATTACGTTGATGGTGAAACTGCAAACCTCTCAAAGGGAGGTACCTTCATCGGTCAGCACATCATGGTACCTAAGCGCGGTGTTGCTATTCATATCAATGCATTCAACTTTCCAGTTTGGGGTATGTTGGAAAAAGTAGCGGTAAACTTATTGGCCGGTGTCCCGGCAATTGTAAAGCCAGCTACGATTACATCCTTCCTTACAGAAGCGGTAGTACGTGAAATCATCAAATCAAAAATTTTACCGAAAGGTGCCATCCAATTAATTTGCGGTTCAGCTCGTGGTATCCTCGATCATATTGAGTCCCAAGATGTGGTGACCTTTACTGGCTCGGCCTCTACCGGGCAAATGCTAAAAGGGCACCCAAGAGTGATTTCTGAATCAGTACCTTTTAATATGGAAGCAGACTCATTAAACTGTGCAGTACTTGGCCTTGATGCCGTTCCTGGTACAGCGGAGTTTGACTTGTTTATCAAAGAAGTTAGAAAAGAAATGGTCACTAAGTGTGGTCAAAAATGTACCGCCATCCGCCGTATTATTGTACCGAAAAAAATGGTAGATGATGTACAAGCAGCATTAAGTAAACAACTGTCGGCTACCGTTATTGGAGATCCTCAGGTGAAAGGTGTACGCATGGGAGCGCTAGCAGGAAAGGTGCAAGTAGAGGAAGTGAAAGAGCGTATCGCTGAACTTTCGAAAAACGCAGAAATTGTTTATGGAAAATCTGGCCGCTTTAAAGTAACCGGAGCCAACAAAAAAGATGGTGCGTTTATCTCTCCAACTTTAATCGTACAATCCAAACCTCGAAGACACAAAGAAGTACATGAGATAGAAGCTTTCGGACCGGTAAGTACGATCATCCCCTATAAAGATATCGAAGACGCAATTGACTTAGCAAATATGGGAATGGGCTCGCTTGTTAGTACCATTGTTACAGCTAACGAAAAAACAGCGCGTGATTATGTTTTAGGTTCTGCAACACATCATGGTCGTATTCAAGTTTTGAACGAAGCTTGTGCAAAAGAAAGTACGGGACACGGTTCACCAATGCCATTGCTAGTACATGGTGGTCCTGGTAGAGCAGGAGGTGGAGAAGAGATGGGAGGTATGCGAGGCGTAAAGCATTACATGCAACGGACTGCTGTACAAGGACACCCAACGATGGTGACTGCAGTAACCAATGTTTTCCAAATTGGAGCACGTCAAACGGAGAAGCCAGTTCACGTTTTCCGAAAGCACTTTGAAGAACTAGAAGTGGGTGAAACAGTAGTGACTGCAAAGCATACCGTTACTGAATCTGACATCACTAATTTTGCAAACGTAAGTGGCGACAATTTTTACGCACACGTAGATGCAACTTCACTAGAAGGTACCATCTTCGAAGGCAGAGTTGCACATGGTTATTTTGTTTTGTCAAAAGCAGCAGGCTTATTCGTAGATGCGAAAAAAGGGCCAGTACTTTTAAATTATGGAATTGACGAATGTCGTTTTACTAAACCTGTCTATCCAGGAATGACCATCGGAGTAAGATTGACCGTCAAAGAAAAAATTGATCAAGAAAAACGCGAACCAGAAGATATTGCAAAAGGCATAGTTCGCTTCCTCGTAGATGTATACGATGAAACCGGAGAGACGGTTGCTATTGCAACTATCCTTACAATGGTGAAAAAGTTGGATCAGGAAAATTAAAAAAGAAGCTAACTATTCAGGCGACAGTTTCAATATGTTGAACGTCAAAAAAAAGTAAAAATGCAAGATAAAAAACTACAAGGTTCCGTAGAAACAGAACTTAAAAACGGAATCGCCACCATCACATTTTACCACCCCTCACACAATTCACTACCAGGGAAACTACTAGCAAAACTAGCAGAATCGATCACTACAGCTGGAACCAATGATGAAGCAAAAGTCATCATTTTAAAAAGTGCAGGTGAGCGAACTTTTTGTGCAGGTGCTTCTTTTGATGAACTATCATCTATCCCAAATGTAGAAGCAGGTTATCGCTTTTTTATGGGTTTTGCCAATGTGATTAATGCTTGTCGCAAATGTCCGAAGTTTATAATCGGAAGGGTACAAGGAAAAGCAGTAGGAGGTGGAGTAGGGGTAGCTTCCGCAGTTGACTATTGCTACGCTACTAAATTTTCAGCAACAAAGTTGAGCGAATTGGCAATTGGTATCGGACCCTTTGTAGTAGGCCCGGCAGTAGAAAGAAAAATGGGGGTATCCGCTATGTCTCAAATGGCAATTAATGCAACCGAATGGTATTCTGCTGAATGGTCTAAGCAACAAGGGCTATATGCGGAGGTATTTGAAGATGCAGCTACAATGGATGCAGGGATTCAAACACTCGCAGAAAAACTAGTAAACTCTAACCCCGAAGCGATGCGCGTACTAAAAGAAGCTTTTTGGCAAAATGCCAGCCACTGGGATGAACTCTTAAGCGAGCGAGCTGCCATGAGTGGTAAACTAGTACTTTCTGAATTTACGGTAAATGCAATCGCAGCCTTTAAGAATCGAACCTAACTTTAGATTAACGCTGTGCTTTAAGATATTTTATTAAAAGTATAAGACATAAAAAAAATCCTATTTCATTTGATTATGAAGTAGGATATCTTATTTTTGTTCAAACGGAAGTTTAGAATCAGGATGAACCTCCGTTTCGTCATTTCAAAGCAATAACTCACTAGGTTATTCAACTCAGGTAATAAGTAAAAACAAATTTTGGACTCGACACGTTATAATGGTCGGGATTCCTGTTTATGGAAGATGTTTTGAAGCTAAGTTGTTGTTACAAAGCACCTTCTGTAAAGAACTGGAGCTATTCAATAAGGTATGTTTTAGATAGATTATGAAGTTGCCTCTATACCTTTATTTCTACGGTATGAGGAAAACTTCGGATTTCCGTCTTCGGACTTCACAGGCCGACCAATAATTGATTTTGGCGGTAGGAATAGAGTTTAAACCTGGCGGCCTGTCTAGCTGCCAGATAGACCCGACAGGTTTAAAAACATTTCTAAGAGTGATGCGGCTAAAATATTCAAGCAATTGTATTCTCGGTCGACCTGTTCCGTCTGAATAGCTACAAAGAATTTTAAAATAGTTACTATGAATCAGAAGTTGAATTTCATTTTTTGGACATTTCTCATCGCTGGAGTCTGTGGTTTAATACTTCCAGGTTTTGGAGAACTACCAATGTTTTCAAGTGTCTTTAAAACAGCCTCCCAGTTGTATCTGTTTTGTTTTACGGGCTTTTTAGTTTTAAAACAGATTTTTTTTTATCGAGTAAAGGAAAACAATAATGTAATTCGCCTCATTCGGAAAAGCGAATTTCAAAATAATTTTCTGATGCAAGGAATCGCCATTTCCGTACTTTGTATGATCTATGTTTACCAAACGGAAACACTGGTCAGCTTTAGTACCATCATGACTGCAATCCTTCTTTTTTATTATGTCGTACAAGTTGTCATTCATGGCAATCCCTCTATTTATCTTGATGATGAATCGTTTTCTTACGACGATTATTTTGTCGAAGTTTGGCCATGGAAATCCCTAAATAAAATAGAAGTTGAAAACGAAGAACTTCGCCTAATCGGAAACGAAAAAGATTTCGTACTAGATTTCGAATTAATTGACGATTTCGATTTTGTTCGCATCAATGACGAAGTAGATCACAATATTTTAGACGGCCATTTCGCCAGCGACAAATCCTCTAAAAAACTCTTAGATGTAGTAGAAGGTTACGCCCAAAATTACGGTATAAAATATGTCGCTTAAAGCAAAAGGCTGAAATTCTTTCCCCTCCTCCCGAAACCTTGGTACATCGTCCCAAGAAATTTTATATAAATAACAAATGCAAAATTTCAAATCACCCACCACCTGTATCAACTCCGAACATCCAGAAATCCAATATCTAGCTACCAAACTAACAAGTACTTGCACCACTAGTAAAGAAATGGCAATCGCCATTTACTATAAAGTCCGCGACGGTTGGAAATACAATCCCTACAACATTAATTTCAATCCAGAAGAATTAAGAGCCTCCTTACTCATTAAAAAAGAAGAAGGCCATTGCATTGACAAAGCAGTCATTCTAATCGCTCTAGCAAGGGCCGTTGGAATTCCAGCACGACTCTGCCTCGCAAAAGTGCGCAACCACATCGCTACAGAAAAATTAGAAGAAGAACTAGGAACCAATATTCTTGTACCTCACGGTTATGCTGAGCTTTGGATCGAAGACAAATGGCTAAAAGCAACCCCCGCTTTCAACAAAGAACTCTGCAAACACCTCAAGGTAGCCCCACTCGAATTCGATGGAGAAACCGACTCTATATTTCAGGAATATGATGGCAATGGAGCCGATTTTATGGAGTATATGGAAGACTATGGACACTTCGACGAAGTACCCATTAGTTTGATGTATAAGCTAATGAAAAAACACTATCCTACTATTTTTGAAAAGAAAAACAACTCAGGCAAAGGCTTTCAAATCAACTCCTTATGAAGCGGTGTATTATCAGAGCTTTGAACGGCTAATTTCTTCTTCAATCTAAATTCCTGTATCCAAAATCACCTGCATTGGTGGATAATTTCGTATCTTACTTTTGCTCGATTTTAAAGCGGCCCACTTGATTTGAGGGCTATCTAATCTGCTGAATTTTAATCGGGAAGATTGTCAAAAAATCAAAATTAATACCTTGCAAATGTTGAAGACGGAGTCAAAAATTTCGAAAGCTAAATTGTTGGAAGCATTCCGCTTAATGGCAACCTGTAAGTCGATGGCGGAGGTTTACGAAGAGAATTTTAAGCTTGTCGCAAAATATGTACACGCCAATTCACGTGGACACGAAGCCATTCAGCTCGCAGTAGGAATGCAGCTTAAACCACAGGATTATCTATCGGCCTACTACAGGGATGATGCAACCTTGATTGCAATCGGAATGACACCTTACGATTTGATGCTCCAGCTTTTAGCTAAAAAAGACGATCCCTTCTCTGCAGGTCGTACCTACTATAGTCACCCAAGTTTACGTGACGACGATAAACCAAAAATTCCACATCAATCTTCGGCAACCGGAATGCAAGCCATCCCAACTACAGGGATTGCGATGGGCATTCAATATAGAGAACAACAAGGTTTGGCTGATGCCAAAATGAAAGATCTGCCTGTAACCGTTTGTTCATTGGGAGATGCCTGTATCACTGAAGGAGAAGTATCCGAAGCGTTTCAAATGGCTGCACTTCGTCAGTTGCCAATTTTGTTTTTAGTCCAAGATAATGAATGGGATATCTCAGCAAGTGCTGATGAAATTCGAGCGCAAGATGCAACTGGTTTTGCTCAAGGGTTTCATGGTATTGAAGTGCGAACAATCAATGGAGCTGACTTCGTCGAATCGTATACAACAGTACAAGAGGTCCTTCAAAAAATAAGAAAAGAACGTCGCCCATTTTTGATTCATGCAAAAGTACCTTTACTAAACCATCACACTTCAGGAGTTCGAATGGAATGGTATCGAGACGACCTGGAAGAACATAAATTGAGAGATCCATATCCACTTTTGCTTGCTCAGTTGATGGAAGAAGGTGTAACTAAAAAGGCAATCTCAAAAATAGAAAAAGAAACAAGATTGTTGGTGGAATCTGATTTGCAAAGAGCATTGAAAGCTGCAGATCCAACACCAGAAGATTTGTTTACACACGATTTTGCGCCAAGCCCCGTCACTGAAGAAAAAGGAGAACGTGAACCTGCCGATAAAGAAGCAACCGTAATGGTAGATTGTGCACTTTTCGCTATCAAGGAATTGATGACTAAGCACAAAGAATGTTTGCTCTACGGACAAGATGTTGGACATCGACTCGGAGGTGTGTTTCGCGAAGCTGCTACGCTTGCGCAAACATTTGGCCGCGACCGTGTTTTCAATACACCCATTCAAGAAGCGTTTATTGTTGGTAGTACTGTGGGAATGTCAGCAGTAGGCTTGAAGCCGATTGTAGAAGTACAATTTGCAGATTATATTTGGCCGGGACTCAATCAATTGTTTACAGAAGTAAGCCGATCTTGCTACTTGTCAAACGGGAAATGGCCTGTGAGTATGATTCTACGAGTGCCAATCGGTGCTTACGGAAGTGGTGGTCCTTACCACTCTTCAAGTGTTGAATCAGTGGTTTGTAATATTCGCGGAATCAAAGTTGCTTACCCAAGTAATGGTGCTGATTTGAAAGGCCTGATGAAGTCAGCCTACCTTGACCCTAACCCTGTTGTTATATTTGAACATAAAGGCTTGTATTGGTCCAAAGTGCCGGGTACAGATGCTGCGCGTACGATCGAGCCAGATGAAGATTATGTTATTCCTTTCGGAAAAGCAAGAACGGCTCTTGAAGCAGAGGTGGACAAGATAGAAAA
The DNA here is from genome assembly GCA_937921775.1 of uncultured Saprospiraceae bacterium. GTDB lineage: Bacteria > Bacteroidota > Bacteroidia > Chitinophagales > Saprospiraceae > CALGLS01. The sequence continues at coordinate 12,237 of CAKZUK010000141.1, read as the reverse complement.
TGGAAATTCCCTTGCTGTCATTGCATACGGAATGGGCGTACACTGGGCATTGAACGCTGCCAAGAAATTTCCTGGGCAAGTAGAAATCATTGACTTGCGAACCTTATACCCACTAGATGAAGAAGCAATCTATGAAGCCACTCGTCGCCACAACAAATGTCTGGTGATCACAGAGGAACCTGTTAATAATACTTTTGCGCAAAGCATCGCGGCACGTGTTCAAGAAAATTGTTTTGAAAGTTTAGACGCTCCAGTACGAACCATTGGTTCTGAAAATATGCCAGCTATTCCGCTGAATTCTGTTTTGGAACAAACAATGATTCCATCTACAGAAAAAGTAGCAGTGGCCATTAGTGATTTGTTAGAGTACTAAGTCAAAAGATATTTATGTCAAGCCTATATGTTCCCTTAACGCAAATCCTGATCATACTACTGGTCGTTGCTATGCTCTGGATAACGCAAGTAGGTTTTTATAGAGCTTTGCTAAACTATGGAAAGACAATATCGCAAAGTCGAAAGATAAGTTGGTATATCGTACTCGGTCTGTTTTTATGGTTGAGTATAATTGCTGCTACAGCAAAATTTGGTTTCTTTCAAAATTTCGATGTCTTACCTCCACGGATATTTTTTGCTGTCATTCCATCTGTAGCACTTACCATATTTTTACTTTTTTCAAAACCTTTTGGTCGCTTTCTCAAAACGGTTCCACCTACTTGGTTGGTATATATACAGTCATTTAGGATTGTAGTCGAAATTATTTTATGGCTAGGATTTTTGGGAAAGATAGTTCCATTTCAAATGACCTTCGAAGGTTTTAATTATGACATAGTTGTCGGACTTACAGCTTTACTAGCAGGAAGTATCTTCTTTCGAAAAAACCGATTTCGTCGCTTTGAGGCCATTCTCTGGAACGTATTCGGGCTAGCTCTTCTTGTCAATATAGTTGTTGTTTCGATTCTGTCTACTCCTAGTGTATTTCGCGTTTTTATGAATGAGCCTGCGAATGAAATAATAGCATACTTCCCTTATATCTGGATACCAGGATTCTTTGTGCCTTATGCTTTTGCCATGCACCTTTTTTCTTTGAAGCAACTTATTCTAATTCGAGAAAATGAGCGTACCTTCACGCTTAAGAAATAGTGATATAGAAAGGTTCACCAACAAATTTTAAATGTCTGGCCACTTTTTATGTAAAGCGAAAACCATAAAGGAATATAGGCTAGATGGTGAATACATATCGAGGAAAATTTAGAAGCTAATCTAATCACGATTTAACTAAAAAAGATTAAATATTCAATATGGGAGATTTTAATAACAAAGTAGTTTGGATTACTGGAGCCTCATCGGGTATCGGGAAAGCCCTTGCCCAACAATTTGCAAAGGAAGGCAGTCGCCTAATTCTTTCATCCAGAAGAGTAGCGGAATTAGAAAAGGTAAAGCAATCTTGCGGAGCAGATCCCAAAGATGTTTTAGTACTGCCACTTGACCTCGCAAATCATGATGAAATGTCAGGCAAAGTACAAACTGCACTACAACATTTTGGTCAAATAGATGCACTCATAAATAATGGAGGGATTAGTCAGCGCTCCCTTATGATCGATACCGACCTTGAAGTCTACAAAAGATTAATTGACATTGATTATCTCGGTACCGTTGCATTAACAAAAGCCTTGTTACCAATTTTTGTAAAACAAAAAAGTGGACACTTTGCAGTCGTGACTAGTTTGATGGGAAAATTTGCCTCTCCCTTACGCTCAGGTTATTGTGGAGCCAAACATGCCTTGCACGGATTTTTTGATGCACTTCGGATGGAGCACGAAAAAGACAAGGTAAAAGTGACCATCTTCTGTCCCGGATTTATTCAAACCAATGTTTCTGTCAATGCATTAGTTGCTGATGGCTCTGCTCAAAAAATAATGGATAAGGCTACTGGAGGAGGGATGCCTCCCGAAGTTTGTGCCGCAAAAATGCTAAGAGCAATGAAAGCTGGGAAGTTTGAAGTACTGATAGGTGGAAAAGAAATTTTGGCTGTTTATATCAAACGCTTTTTCCCAAGACTCTTGCACCGAATTGTTATGCGTTCTTCTGTGACTTAGGGAGGAGAGGAGAGTCGGAAGATCGAAGACCGAAGTTTCCCACGATCATATTCTGTGTTAGGCGAGAACTTCGGTCTTCCGCCTTAGCAATCAATCTAAATCAAAGCAAATCCATGTCAGCAAAAATAGCCATTGTTCAACATAAGCCAGTGTTCAATAACCTAAAAGAGAGCATGGCTAAAGCCAAAACAATTATTACAGAAGCAGCAAAAAATAAAGCGCAAGTAATTGCCTTTGGAGAATGCTGGCTATCTGGTTATCCGGCTTGGTTAGATTTCTGTCCTGAGGCAGGATTTTGGAACCATGAACCTATAAAAAATATATGGGCAGATATGTATGAAAACTCCGTGGAGATTGGAGGGAAAGAAGTGAAGCTACTACGGTATTGGGCTAAAAAATATAAAGTAGTTTTGGTAATCGGAATGAATGAGGTAGTGAAGAAAGGAAAAGGAAATGGAACTATTTACAATACCATTCTCACAATTGGCGAAAACGGAAAGCTGCTAAATCACCATCGAAAACTGATGCCAACTTATACTGAAAAATTAGTGCACGGAATGGGGGATGGAGCAGGTTTAAATGCTGTAGATACAAGTGTAGGCCGAATCGGTTCCCTCATTTGTTGGGAGCATTGGATGCCACTGACTCGCCAGGTTATGCATGATGAGGGCGAAGACATACACTTTGCTCTTTGGCCTGCAGTAAAAGAAGCACACGAAATTGCTAGTCGTCAATATGCTTTTGAGGGAAGATGTTTTGTTTTTTCCATTGGCCAGATTTTGCAAGTTGCTGATTTGCCGAAAGGCTTAAAATTACCAAAATCACTAAAAGGTAAGCCTAAAACGTATGTACTCAATGGAGGGAGTTGTGTAGTTGGACCCGACGGGAAGTTCCTCCTGCCTCCGCAATACGAAAAAGAAGAAACCATCTATTTTGATTTACCTCCTTTAAAAATTTTGATCAAAGAACGGATGAACTTGGCCGTGAGTGGTCACTATCAACGTTCTGATGTTTTTAAGCTGAAGGTCAATAAAAAACGAGTTAAGTAGATTCGAATTTGAATTTCAAGAAAAACGACTTTACTTAGAACATGAGGGAATTGACTTTGTATTAAACACAAAAACTTGACAGCCATAAAACGATACATAGCATTCATATTTTGCGCAACAATACTGTTGAGCATGAATAGTTGTGTCACTCTCCCTGGTTATGAAAATGCTCGTATCACACCAATGGGCGAACGAGCTTGGATGATCGGTACCAGCTATCAGTCGGTAGAAATTCAACGCGACTCCTTGGCTGATAAAACGATCGTCACTCCTGTGTTCGTAGTAGCTCGAAGAAAAGGATTAACTGAACGAATAGATTATGGAACCTACTTTAGCTCCGGAGCTGGAGTTTATGGAGATTTAAAAATCCGATTCTTAGGATCAAACCTGAGTACCTTTTCACTGGCCACCGGACTCGGCCTGGGGACAACAGGCTTTATTGGACCCAATGCATCTTATCGATCGATCATCCCACTGTATACATCCTGGCACCTGTCTGATCGCTTTAGCTTTTACTTTTCGCCACAAGCTTCCATCACTTGGAGTAACAGAGAAAATCGATTTTTGAAAAGCTGGATTATGACTGGAGGTATTGAGCTTGGTAGTCGTAGAAGATTTGTTTTTAATGTAAGCTACAGTGATAATTTTGGAATTGATGCAGGAGTAGGGCAGGCAATTGATTTTGGAATTGCCTATAAATTTTCGGGATTGCAAAAGACTTTGTTTTTACCTAAGAGGTGATAACAAGGATCTAACAGCCTCCGTAGCTCAGAGTCTAATGGCAGCTGACTATTGAATAGATCAGACGACTTTTGCTTTTTTATGCGTTTGATTTATCTTGGCGTGAATTCAAATGGGCTGAAATATTTTTAGCGTAGAAAAAAAATGATTTTGCTAAATCAATAGATTTCTTTTGTGAAATATTATGTAACTTTGACCATTCTTTACAGTAATACACTCATTTCTTTAAGGATCAATCACCTTTTTCCTTAAACCGATCTTCTACAAATTCGCCTGACTTAATGGGCGCATCATTTATTTCTTTTAATTTCTTTTTCAAAAACTGATTTAATAATACTATAGCCCCTCTCCATCACTTCTTTTATTGAAGTAATAGATCAACCTTAGGTATATCTACTTATATTTTGATTAAGTATATATACTTAAATTAAAAAACAAACATATGGCTATATGATATTTAGTAGCTAATTTAATCTCATTATTAATACGGCAAACAGATTTGATAAACTACTTTCATCAGGCTAAATGAGCTTAAACAAACATTAAACACAAGAAAAGAGGACTATAAGACAGCCTCTCTATTTCATTCGAATAATCGCAATGTCGCGATAATTCTTTATGATGTTCTTATTTAAATTATCTATGACATGACATTCTTGAATCGACTTTCCTTCACTTTGCTTCTCATTCTATTTGGATCATTTATTAGCTTTGGACAATTTGTAGATTGTGCTAATAACAATAATGATGAACCTCTCTATCCTGCTCCAGGTATAGAAATCGTAGACGGCTTACCTGTTTTTCTAGAAATAAACGTAGGCAATCTTAATAGTACCAATAACGATTTTTGTATAGGGAACTCTGGAAATGAAAATACAGCGGCAGGCTGTGGGACTTTTTTCTTTACTAATATTCCCATCCCAGAAGGTATAGATGGAAGTGCTTGCCCAACACAATTTTGTTTCTCTCCTCGACAAGGATGTGGAGCAGCTTTAGGTAATGTTTGCCTTTGGCAAGAAGATTCCAATAATCTCGGCTCTTGGGAAAACCTAGGTTCACCAGAAGATGCTACCAATTTTTGTTTCGAAGCGGCTCCTGGCGCTACAGAATATGCAATTACAATTTGCAGGCCTGGCAATGGACCAGTCTCAATTGTAGATGTAGAAGTAACAGTTCCTCCTTCATTGGAGCTTGGGCCAGATCAAGATATTTGTATCGATGACCTTCCTTCTGTTATTGATCTGACAACTTCTGAGCCTGCTGGACAAGCAGGAGGGGAATGGTCGGACTTAAATGGACTTATTTCAAACCCAACGGATGTTATTATTGACGGAGTTGTTGGGGATAACATAAATTTTACTTATTGCTATGATGAATCTGACAGTCAAGGATATTCTTGTACAGTATGTGCTACTGTTGTTTATACAATAATAGAGGGCTGTTGTGTTGAAATTCCTTGCGATGATGGTAACTGTGCAACGGATGATATTTTTGATTCAGTAATCTGTGATTGTGTGTTTACACCAAATGATGGAATACCAGATGCAGATGCTGGATCAGACGGAACTTTAGCCTGCAATATTTTTGAAACAACACTAAACGGTTCTTCATCAACGGCAGGAGCGACTTACCTATGGACATCAGCAGGCGGCAGCGGGATTACATCTCCGGCGGACCAACTTTCGATAACAGTCAACATACCAGGCGTCTACCTATTGACAGTGACCGCTCTCAACGGCTGTACAGCCACCGATGAAGCGGTAGTAATAATGGACGATACCCCTCCGGATGTAGATGCAGGACTAGATGCAAGCTTATCTTGTAATGTGTTTGAAACAACGTTGACCGGTTCGTCAAGTACCCCGGGAGCAACTTATCTATGGACTTCAGGTGGAGGCGGAATTACTTCCCCAGCCGACCAACTTTCGATAACAGTAAATCTAACGGGCACATACACATTGACAGTAACAGGTCCTAATGGTTGTCTGGCTGTAGACAATGCAGAAGTATTAGGCAACTATGTTGAGCCAGATGTAAATGCAGGAGCAGATGCGACACTATCTTGTGGTGTAATGGAAGTGAGCTTAAACGGTTCTTCCACAACAACGGGTGCGAGCTACAGTTGGTCAGCGAATGGAGGAGGAGGAATAGTATCAGGAGGAGATACGGCGACACCAGTGATTAATTTGACAGGAACGTATACATTAACAGTAACGGGAGAAAATGGATGTACAGCACAAGATGATGTAGATGTGAATGGAGATTTTGCAGAACCGAATGCAAATGCTGGATCAGATATGTTGCTTACTTGTAGTACCACAGAAGTGAGTTTAAACGGTTCTTCCACAACAACAGAAGCGACTTATCAATGGACCTCTTCTACAGGAGGAGGTTTTACCTCTGCTTCAAATATTTCAAATCCAACAGTAAATGCACCGGGAACCTATACCCTTACGGTAACAGGGCCAAACGGTTGTACAACAACAGATGATGTTGATGTGAATGCGGATTTAAATGCCCCAGATGCAAGTGCAGAAGGTGGATCAATTTCTTGTGGAAATACAAGCGTCCAATTAATGGGCAGCTCAACGATAGCAGATGTAAGCTACAGTTGGACAGATCCAACAGGAGTAATAATAGAAGAACAAAACCCAACAGTAAGCATTTTAGGAACTTATGTATTGACAGTGACGAATCCAATTAATGGCTGCACGCAAAATGCGGTAGCGATGGTGGATGGTGACGAATCGTTACCAGATGCAGATGCCGGTTCAGACGGAACTTTAGCCTGCAACATTTTTGAAGCAACACTAAGCGGTTCTTCAACAACGCCAGATGCTACTTACTTATGGACTTCAGCAGGCGGGAGCGGAATTACTTCTCCAGCGGACCAACTCACGATAACAGTGAACATACCAGGGATCTATACATTGACAGTGACAGCACCCAACGGCTGTACGGCCACAGATGAAGCAGTAGTAATAATGGACGATACGCCACCGGATGTAGATGCAGGACTAGATGCGACTTTATCTTGTAACGTGTTTGAAACAACTTTAACGGGTTCGTCAAGTACTCCGGGAGCAACTTATTTATGGACTTCAGCGGCAGGAATCATCTCTCCAGCGGACCAACTTTCCATCACAGTAAACCTAACCGGTACCTACACCTTGACCGTAACAGGTCTGAATGGATGTTTGGCTGTGGACAATGCAGAAGTATTAGGCGATTATGTTGAGCCAGATGTAAATGCAGGAGCAGATGCCACACTATCTTGTGGTGTAATGGAAGTGAGCTTAGATGGATCATCTACCACGGAGGGAGCAACTTATAGTTGGAGTGCCAATGGCGGCGGCGGAATAGCCTCAGGAGGAGACACGGCAACACCAGTAATTAATTTGACAGGAACTTATACCTTAACGGTAACGGGAGAGAATGGATGTACCGCAGAAGATGATGTAGCTGTGAATGGAGACTTTGCAGAACCGAATGCGAATGCAGGACTAGACATGTTGCTTACCTGTGGGATCACAGAAGTGACCTTAAACGGTTCCTCCACGACAACAGACGCGACTTATCAATGGACTTCTTCTACAGGAGGAGGTTTTACTTCTGCTTCAAATATTGCGAATCCAACAGTAAATGCACCGGGTACCTATACACTTACAGTAACAGGTCCAAACGGTTGTATGATAACAGATGACGTTGATGTGAATGCTGATTTGAATGCACCAGATGCGATTGCGGTGGGAGGTACAATTGATTGTGAAAACCCAACCATACAGTTGCAAGGAAGTTCCACAACAACAGGAGTTACCTATTTTTGGACTGATCCTACTGGAGCTATATTGAATGAACAAAACCCTGTTGTTAGCATCACTGGAACTTATGTACTAACGGTGACGAGTACTGAAAATGCTTGTACTCAAAATGCAATTGCAGTTGTAGATGCGGATGGAACAATTCCAAGTTGTGATGACAATGACTGTACGACAGAAGATTCCTATGACGTTACAATTTGCGCTTGTGTAAATACCCCAATAGAAACTCCAAGTTGTGATGATAATGATTGTACGACAGAGGATTCCTATGATACTACAATTTGCGCTTGTGTAAATACACCAATTCCACCACCAAGCTGTGATGAATGTGAAACTTACAATACTGATATTTGTGCTTGTGAAGCAATTCCTGATTGTGGAACGGATACACTTATTGTGAACTGTCACCCAAACCTTGAGTTTGAATGTAATCCAGATTCTTCTGGGGCGATAGTTTATTGGTCTTCAGTAACTGCGACTACTACCTGTGCTACAGGTGGGGTTTCTTGTCTGGAAGAATTAGAAGGTTTTACTTATTTAGGATCAAACGGAGGTTCAAGTTATTTTTACTCAGATGAAGTAGAGCGATGGGAAACTGCAAATTTGATTGCTACCTCATTAGGGGGGTATTTGCTCGTAATTAATGATGCTGCGGAGCAAGCGTTTGTTCAGCAAAATGTGACTGGAGCAACTTATATTGGTTTAAGTGATTCCAATGGTGATGATATTTATGAATGGGTAAATGGTGATCCGGTTGATTATACAAATTGGAATGCGCCAAGTCAACCTAGTAATGGTAGTGATAATTATGTGGCCATGTTAAGTTGGGATAGTTATGAATGGGATGACCTTAATTATTGGGTGAAGAAAAAATTCATAGTTGAGATTGAATGTGGAGCAGGAGGCGGTTCAGATGTCAGTGTAGTACAAACACTTGGTCCTCCGAGTGGATCGTTTTTGGATGAAGGAGATACTTATACAGTTGTGTATACAGCAACAGATAATTGTGGAAATATGGAAACTTGTTCTTTTGATGTTTCTGTTGGTAGTTGTGATGATTGTACGCTTGGTTCGCCTTGTGATGATGGTGATGATTGTACTGAGTTGGATGCTTATGATGCAAATTGTGATTGTGTTGGTCAATATTTGGACTCAGATAGTGATGGGTATTGTGATGCAGAAGATTGTGCGATCTCTAATCCAGACCTACCAGCGGTACCAGGTTCCACTTGTGATGATGGTGATCCAGATACGGAAAACGATTTGATCTTATCAGACGGATGTACTTGTGAAGGAACGTCCTCAAGTGACTGCAATATTGCTTATACCACTTCTGTAAATGAGATAACAATTACTGGCTTGTCAGGGCCACATGTACAGGTCAAAATTTTTGATGTGGACAATGGTTGGAATACTGTATTTGAATGCTCAGATAATTGTGATAATCCTGAGGTCGAAACACTTTCGGAAGGAAATTACTATTTGAATGCTAAAATATATGATGCCAGTTGGAATCTAACCTGTCTGTTTACTGAATACTTTTATATAGAAGGAGGAGTTTGCGACAATGTTACTGAAGGAGGTGTGATTGCTTATGATGAATCGTTTGAGGGGGCTTATGATCCAGAACCTATCGTGAATGAAAGTAGCCCGTCAGGAGGCTCAGGCGATATGGAATATCTCTGGCTTGCTTCATATACTGATTGTCCAAATGGTTTGGGCGACGCTATTCCCGGTTCAAACATGCTAGAATATGATCCCGGACCAATTACTCAAACAACTTATTACCTTAGATGCTCTAGAAGAGTAGGTTGCACTACATGGTTTGAAAGTAATTGTATTGTTAAAGAAGTGACAGGTTCAAACCCTAACTGTAATGTAACTTATACCGCGAGTAATAATGCTTTGACTGTTGAAGGTTTGGATGGCGCTCACGTCTCTGTCAAGCTTTTTAATAGTAATTGGGCTACAGTCTATAATTGTTTTAATGATTGTGACAATCCAACATTCATAGATGATCTTCCTGGTGGAACCTATTATCTAAACGTTGAAATGTGGGATGCGAGTTGGAATTCCTATTGCACGTTGACGGAGTACGTTTCAATTCCATCGGGGAATGGTCTGGAGTCAGAGGCTGAGTTAGAGGATCTATTTTTTGTTGCCAATAAAAATGGAAGAGTAGCTAACTTATACTGGGTAACCAATACGGAAAGTAAGAATGATTATTTTGTAATTGAGCGTTCTTATGATAATTCGACTTTTGAAACGCTTGCCGAAGTTACTAGTAGAACAAATGATTTAGGTAATTATACTTATCAGGATCTAGATGACTTACCACTTCCAGGAGTAAATTATTACCGAATTAAAGAAGTCTTTAAAGACGGTTCGTTTATTTATTCTACAGTTAGAAAAGTAGAATTTGAAATTGATGTTAAAGATATCTCAGTATATCCAAATCCAACTGCAGGCGAGATTTATGCAAGTCTGAAACGTTTTGAAGGAAGCGCTGCAAGCATAAAGATTTATAACAGTATAGGAATACTTATGGATGAAATTACTTTAGATGAAATCACGAACCTTCCAATAGCATTTGATACAGATCGATACGCTGATGGGATTTACATGATGCGAATTAAAGTAGGCGACTTGAGGCAAATTACTGTTTCATTTGTCGTTAACCGTTGGTAATGATTCTTAATACCATAGAATGCGAGCCAAGAATATCGGCTGACGTGTAGCAAGCACAGGAAGCAAAACAGAGTCAGTCGGTCAATATATCTAAAACAACAAAGGCGCAAAGAAATTAATCTTTGCGCCTTTATATTTTCTAAAAATTCAAGTCCAAATTGCTTTACACCGCAAAACTCTCCCCACAACCACACTCACGCGCAGCATTCGGATTGTTAAAGTAAAAGCCCTTACCATTTAAACCACCAGAAAACTCCAGCGTTGTATTACAGAGGTACAAGAAACTTTTCAAGTCAGTCACTACCTTCACGCCATTGTCTTCAAAGATTTGGTCGTTAGGTTGTTCCTCATTGTCAAAATCCATTTTGTAGGATAAGCCAGAGCAGCCACCGCTAGTTACAGAAACCCGTACGAAGAAGTCTTCGCTGAGTTTTTCACCAGACATTAGTTCCACTACTTTTGACTTTGCACTATCTGCTACGAATAACATGATTTTACTGATTTTTAGATTTATAATCTTCGATTGCTCCTTTGATCGCATCTTCAGCCAAGACTGAACAGTGAATCTTTACAGGAGGCAATGCTAGTTCTTCTACAATCGCCATGTTGTCTATTGTCATAGCTTCATCAATGGTTTTTCCTTTCAACCATTCTGTAGCCAATGAAGAAGACGCAATTGCAGAACCACAACCGAATGTTTTGAACTTCGCATCTTTGATCACGCCAGTTGCATCGTCTACTTCAATTTGAAGACGCATAACGTCACCACACTCAGGTGCGCCAACAAGCCCTGTTCCTACACTCTTTGAACTTTTGTCAAGTGTACCAACATTTTTTGGGTGCTTAAAGTGTTCTAATAATTTTTCTGAATATGCCATAATTATTATTTTTTTCTAATTTTTATTAAAGTTAGTGAGCTAAGTGCTAGTGCGCCGACCATTCAATACTCTCCAAGTCAACACCTTCTTTATACATTTCCCAAATCGGGCTAAGATCACGCATGTGGTTTACACCTTTAGTAACCGCATCTATTGCAAAATCAACTTCCTCTTCAGTAGAAAATCGTCCAAGACTAAATCGGATAGAAGAATGTGCTAGATCATCACCAAGGCCAAGTGCCACCAAAACGTATGATGGTTCCAAAGAAGCAGAAGTACAAGCAGAACCAGATGATACACCAATGTTTTGGTTGAACGTCATCATCAATCCTTCACCTTCTACGTGCTTGAATGAAATGTTCGTTACGTGCGGCATTCTTTTTTCTACACTTCCATTAATGTAGGTTTCTTCCATTTTCATTAAACCTGTCTCCAGTCGGTCACGTAGTTTGCTCAAACGTTCAGCTTCTTCAGCCATTTCATTGATAGCGATTTCAGCAGCTTTACCCATTCCTACAATTCCAGGAACGTTCAAAGTACCAGAGCGCATACCACGCTCATGTCCACCACCATCTAATTGAGCAGTTACTTTAACTCGTGGATTCTTTCGATTAACGAAAAGTACACCAACTCCTTTTGGTCCGTACATTTTGTGTCCGGTAAATGCCATCAAGTGAACGCCCGTTGCTTTGGGATCTACGGGAATTTTTCCGACCACCTGCGTTGCGTCGCTCATAAAGAGAACACCGTGTTTTTCGCAAATTTCACCGATCTTTTTCATAGGCTGAATAACACCCGTTTCATTGTTGGCCCACATAACAGATACCAGGATCGTTTTATCTGTAATGGCTGCTTCGAGCGCTTTCAGATCAACTAATCCTTCGCTATCTACATCCAGGTAAGTTACCTCACCGCCCATCTTTTCAATCTTCTTACACGCATCCAAAACCGCTTTGTGTTCCGT